>SPBV01000123.1 GCA_004525885.1 Nitrosomonadales bacterium | reverse complement strand
GTCTAATATTATATTTGTGATGTTTGATCACATTAAATAATAAAACCTAAGGGAAGAACAATATGGAAAATGAACTTATTGAAGACTATAGAATAGGGTGGAATTTTCAAAAAAATAATGGAGGATTTGCAATTAAAAAAAAGGGGGGAAGCAGATTCAATAAAGTAAACATAGATACATTTCAGGAGCTTATGGTAGTTGCAACTATACTGAATGGTAAAAAGAAAGCTTTTTATAATTCTAAGACAAAGGTAATTGGTACGGTTGGTTTTGAATACTAAATTAAGTCTCCTATAAAGCAAACATCTAATCTAGATTGAAAATGATCATTTCTGAGTGTCTGCTTTGTGCCAAAAGCGGATGTTAAAAGTTTTTATTTTTGAAATTTATTTCGCTGGAACTTGGGTAAGGAAAGAAGGTCCACTATATTGATAGGGAAGTCTGGTTGTTCCAAACTAGATCTGCCGCCTACTTCCCGTTGTTGGAAAAGAACGTATATTGTGCTACTCGGTTGAATATCTACTATACTCTGCAGGGTCACATTCTGGGCACCTTCGCCAGCCTCGCGCTTCCATGCAAGCATCGAATAAGGGCGCATTTGTAACTGAAACGTTTTCCGTAGACGCACCACCGTTAAAGCTTATATAAGTTTCACTGATCTGTTCCTGCGCCTCTTGGAGGCATTGATAATGGTCTTGATCAAGGTCTTGTGGCGATCCGCCATCTTTAAGCCAGACCATGCTCGTTTGACAAGCAACCAATAAAATTGCTGAGATAATTATTACTAGTCTCTTCGAAGCATTCATAAATCCACTCTCACTCTACATTAACAATTAAGTGTATAGGGCTGATAACATCTCTTAGATAAGAGTAATTATAAATATGCCAATCAGTTTGATAAGTTAATTCTTTCAGAAAAAATTTTTGCGCTGAAAAAATAAAGCGAATGTATGAGTAAGGAGTAGGGAGTACCTCTAACACGGGGAGGAGTAAGACCAATACTAGGTGTACCCTCACCTATTTGACTTGTTGGAGAAGATTCATATTACTCTACTCGGCTAAACGTTTGCTTTGTTCCAATAGTGGATATTTAAAAAAATTCATCCTGGTGCCATTCTTCAGATAATAACTAATATCAAAATAGCAATATGATAGAAATAATTATCCTTGCAGTCGCAACCAGTATGGATTCTTTTGCAGTTTCGATCGGTTTGGGTACCAAGAAAAATACTCCTGGCTTGGCGCTAAAAGCAGGGCTTTTTTTCGGCATGTTTCAGGCCTTAATGCTCTTTATCGGATATTTTGGTGGTAAGGGTATTTTGGGTTGGATTGAAGCCTATGCTTATTGGACGGCCTCAGGATTGCTGATACTAATCGGTACAAAAATGATTTATGAAAGCATTCAAGAAGGTATAGAAAAAGATATTCTGGCTATCACCAATAAAATTATGTTGATTTTGGCTATAGCTACCAGCATTGATGCTATGGCTGTTGGATTCAGCCTGACGCTACTGGATGTAAATCCCTATGTCTCCTGCTTTATCATAGGAATTATAACGTTTATTTTCAGCGTAGCTGGCGTTTTCATAGGTAGACACAGCGGCACTTGGCTTAGAAACAAGGCGGAAATTTTCGGTGGAATAATTTTAATACTACTGGGCATTAAAATGCTTATTTTCTGATCGGCAGAACGTCTAATTTGTGCCAAAAGAGGGTTGGATTTACTGATAAATCCCTTTATTTAATGGCCCCCTGGGCAAGAATCAAACTTGCGACCTCCCCTTAGTGGGTAACGTTCAATATCAGGTGCGCCCTTACTGCACTAATATAGTAGTTCTATAACCCAGAATTATCTAGATGAATATCTTCTTTATGCTAAACGTGGACGTTCATTTTGAATCACCTCTGCCACAGAATATGATTCCCTTCCAGGGGAACCGCCACATTATTGTATTTCGGTATAAGTCGCACCGTATAATCATTTTCCGGGCGAGCAGAGGATACGCCCGCACGATATGCATAGCCGTTTATTGCTCCCACTAGTTGCCGTACACAATTCATATTTATTCTCTCCGGTGTAGAACCGTCAAGGCCATTGGCATAAAGCTCAACCTGTACTAATTCTGGACCAATGTCATCTAGATATACTTGAACCTCAAATATATGCTGCTCACCATCGGTCTGAATTTTCACTTCTCCAAAATGTATTGCCATCCATTTTTGGTCTAATTCGCGTAGCCATTTGACTATATCCACACCAATTGCCCCTTTATCTGCAGCCCGTTTAAGGTAGGATGAGGCAGCGGGGAGATAGTGTTGTTCGGTGTATTCGCGCACCGACCGATTAGCGGAGAAATGTGGCGTCAATCGCCCCATACTTTCACGCATACGCGCTACCCAGGCAGCAGGGATGCCTTGTTCATCACGAGCATAGAACTCAGGGATCACTTCGTGCTCGAGCAGATCATAGAGAGCTTCAGCTTCCATAACATCCCATTTGGGGTCATTATTATGTTCCAGGCCATCTCCTATGGCCCATCCCACATCAGGTGTATAGGCTTCTGCCCACCAGCCGTCCAATTCAGACAGATTGATGCCGCCATTAACAAGTACCTTCATACCACTTGTTCCACATGCTTCCCATGGGCGACGCGGCATATTGAGCCAGACATCTACTCCCTGCACTAGTTGTTGGGTCAAATACATATCGTAATCACTAAGGAATATGACATGGGGGCGCACTTCTGGTCGATGGATGAAACGCATCCATTGTTGGATCAGTGCCTGCCCCGCCAGGTCTGCAGGATGGGCCTTCCCGGCTATAATGAGTTGCGCCGGGCGTTGTGAATTCGTTAGTATGCTTAGAAGTCGCTCCGGATCTTGGAGTAGTAGATTCGGTCTTTTGTAGGGTGCAAAACGGCGTGCAAAACCAAGCGTCAACGTATTGCAGTCAAGTATATGCTTTACCCCATCAATTGCTTCGGCTGACTCGCCAGATACGGCCAATTGCAAGGACAATCTCTCGCGAGCATATTCAACAAGAAATTTACTGGCAGCGCTTCGAAATTTCCACAGACTGGTGTCAGAGATGCAACAAATACCTTGCTCCAAGTTTTCTGTTGCGCCCAACCAACGATTCTTTCCACAGGTTTTTGTCCAAAGATCATCGGCTGAGGCGGAATCCCAGGTGGGCATATGTACGCCATTGGTCACGTGCCCGATTGGCACTTCGTCTATCGGCCAGCGAGGAAAAAGTGACCCAAATAGATGCCGGCTTACTCTACCATGTAAATGGCTTACACCATTCACCGCTCCGCTTCCGCGAATCGCCAGGTAGGCCATGTTGAAAGGTTCCGATGAATCGTTCGGATTTCTGCGACCCAGGGACAGCAAATCGTGAAGTGTTATATTTAGTTGAGTGCATGCGTAGCTAGAAAGGTATTGCTCAATAAGTGCGGGGGAGAAACGATCAAAACCTGCGTCTACCGCCGTGTGAGTGGTAAAGAGGTTGCCTGCTCTGGTTACGGCTAATGAAACATCAAAGGGCTGCGCGGTTTCTTGCATAAAACTTCGTGCGCGTTCCAGTACAGCAAAGGCAGCATGCCCTTCATTCAGATGACAGACTTCCGGCTTGATATCAAGCGCAGCCAGTAGTCTCCATCCACCGATACCAAGCAGCAGCTCTTGTTTAAGGCGCAGTTCTGCTCCTCCGCCATACAATTGACTGGTAATGCCGCGATGGGCCGGGTAATTCGCCACGTCATTGCTGTCCAATAAATACAGTTTCACGCGCCCCACTTGAACCTGCCAGGTACGTAACCAAACCGAGTAACCAGGTAACACGACTTCCAGACGCAACCACTCTCCATCCGGTTTACGTAACGGTGTGATCGGTAGCTGTCCGGGGTCATTGAATGGGAAGAGAGATTGTTGGGCGCCATCTTTGTCAATCACCTGATGAAAATAGCCTTGTTGGTATAGAAGCCCTACGCCGACTACTGGAACACCTAGATCGCTGGCGGTTTTTAGTTGATCCCCTGCCACGTTGCCAAGTCCGCCTGAATAGATGGGTAGCGCTTCGCTCAACATGAATTCCATACTAAAATATGCAACACAACCCAGCATTGATTTTGAATAGGTTTGCTGAAACCACGCGGACTCCTCCGCAGTATTTCGTCTGATTTGCACCAAATCGTCAACTTTTTTGCGGAAAACTGGATCAGCTAAAACATGGCGGAGTTTCTCGCGCGAGACCGTCTGTAATACGGCCCAAGGGTTATGTGTGAGCTTCCACAGCACAGGGTCCAGTTCCCTCCAAAGTTGGTCAGCGGCATGATTCCAGGACGAACGCATATCCAGAGCAAGCTCAGACAACGAATCGAAGCCCATTATGTCCTCTGATAAAAGATTTTTCTTCGAGTTACCGATTCGAACATGCTCATTCATATTCTCTTCTTGAAACTTGTCTTTGGTGTGGTTTATGAGAGCTATGCAAGCTCAATAAAAAATGTCATTGGCAGTTTCACTAAAACTTTATCTTTTAAGTATACCTATAATAGTTTAATTTCGGCACACAATACCAATTAGCACTGCTAATCTTAGTTGAAGGTTGTCCGAATATAATAAGATTGAATGAACAAAAAAATGAATATCTACTTTGTACCAAAAGCGAACATTCATACTTAAAAAGTATTTGATTGGTTTAGATGAAAGGAATCAGCTTCAGGGCATGAACGGCATAGTTACCGTAAATGCAAAAAATGTTAGCAGAATACCTGGTAGCATTTGGGTGCTCGGTATAGTCAACCTGTTGATGAATGTTTCATCTGAACTGATCCACAGCTTGTTGCCAGTATTTATGTTCACAGCGCTTGGAGTTAGCCATATTCACTATCGGCCTAATTGAAGGTACGGCAGAATTTATGATAGCTCGTGCCTCGTAATAATTGATTGGCGTCAAACCGGCCATTTTAAGAAAATTCAGGAGATGTCTATCAATGGCACTGGTAGATATACCGACTAAGATTTTACAATAATCTACAGTTTTTGGCCCAATGCCTTTAAGGACTCTGAGTCTAGGCAAATTATTATCACCAGACAACCAGCTTTTTAATTCTTCTTCAGTATCAATGAAAACTATTCTGATGCCAGCACAACAATCAGGGCGCTCCACAGTGGCAATTAAGCTTTGTCGTTAGGTAAATAGGAGAGAATGTGATTATGCAAGATTATCCGCACCATTATAAAGTTGTAGCAGTATCTGCAACTAATGGAGATGTAAAATTGGCCAGTGAGGGCTTATGCGAGATTTCTTCTGCACCGCCTAAAGAGTTTGGGGGGGCTGGAGGTAAATGGTCACCTGAGACGCTATTAGTCGCTTCAGTCGCAGATTGTTTCGTTCTGAGCTATAAGGCTATAGCTGGGGCATCAAAGCTCTCATGGATATCCCTGAAATGTGAAGTGGAAGGAACGCTCGAGCGAAGCGAGGGGGTATCGAAGTTTACTTC
>SPBV01000232.1 GCA_004525885.1 Nitrosomonadales bacterium | reverse complement strand
TGCAGTTTATTGTGGCCATGAATATACACTGGCTAATATCCATTTTGCCAAAGAGGTTGAGCCGGGAAACCAAGCGTTAATCAAACTCAAAGTATCAGCAGAAAAACAATGCGAGCTAAATTTACCTACTTTACCTTCAACAATTTTAGTGGAAAAGGCCTGCAATCCATTCTTACGTTGTGATCAGCCTGAAATTATCCGTAATGCCAGTAATTATCTTGGTAAATCATTGACTGATCCAGTTAGCGTATTTGCCACAATCCGTGATTGGAAAAATAATTCTTAGTTTGCTTGTTTATTCTAGTTTTCAGATTTTAAACAATATAAAGTATGAGTATAAGGTTGTATAGGAATTTGCAGATACAATGAATGTTGCCAAGCTAGGAAGTTATAGATGGAATGCTGTAGCTGATCAATCTGAGCTGCACCAAGCAGCATTGCGTATTATTCTTGATAACGCAACTATGTCGATTCAGCAGCGCGGAAAATTTCATTTTGTACTTTCTGGTGGAGATACGCCGCGTGGAGTCTACCAACAATTACGTTCTATCAGGGCTGATTGGTCCTCTTGGCACATTTATTTCAGCGATGAGCGCTGTCTACTGCCAAACGATCCCAATCTAAACTTCAGAATGGCTGGGGAAGCATGGCTTGACCATGTACCGATTCCTGGAAATCAATTATATAAAATTCCAATTGAACTTGGTGCAGGTCGAGCTGCTTGCGAATATGCTCAAACTTTGCGATCTGTTGGAATATTTGATTTGACGTTTCTGGGGCTTGGTGAAGACGGCCATACGGCAAGCTTGTTTCCTGGACATGAGTGGGGCGCTGCGCCTGATTCACCAGATGCACTGGCAGTGTTTGATGCACCAAAACCACCACTACATCGGGTGTCCATGAGTGCAGCACGTTTGAATCGTTCGCGGCAAGTTGTATTCCTGGTTAGTGGTGAATCTAAACATATGGTGGTAGCTAAGTGGCGTAAAGATGAAAATATTCCCGCACGAGCTATTATGCCGAAAGCAGGTGCTGATGTCCTTTTAGAGTCTTCATTGTTAGTTCCATTGTTTGTCTGATGGAAGGCGTTTAATTATCCTGTGTACCAGGATGAAATTGGCTGGCAAAAGAATGTCCGTTGCAGAATTTGGATTGAGTATCAATAAACGCTATCTACCTACTACTGATTTAAGGTAATCGAGAATCTTATGCAAGATAAATTTTCAATAAACTGTCGTAAGTGCGAACGGTTAGTAAAATTTCTTGATGAGGTGAAAGCTGGCAACCCAAGTTATCATGCCAGGCCTGTCCCAGATTTTGGCGATATATCACCTAAGCTTCTTATAATCGGTCTAGCTCCAGGCATGCACGGAGCAAACCGAACTGGCAGGCCTTTTACCGGAGATTTCGCGGGAATTTTATTATATAGAACATTGTATAAATACGGTTTTTCCAATTATGAAGAGTCAACCTCAATGACTGATGGCTTGCAACTCATCGGGTGCCGCATCACCAATGCTGTCAAATGCTTACCACCAGGAAACAAGCCGGAACCAAACGAAATTAATAATTGCAATGGATATCTTTCTGCAGAGATTGCAAATTTTGCAGCAGGAAAGGGAATAGTGTTGCTTGCTTTAGGTACCGTGGCGCATCGAGCGGTGTTGATGGCCTTAGGACTAAAATCTAAAGATTATCCCTTCGGGCATGGCTCTATTCATACGATATCTAACAATCTGACTTTATATGACAGCTACCATTGTAGCCGCTACAATACACAAACTAAACGCCTAACGACTAGAATGTTCGAGCAGGTGTTTGAAAAAATCTGTATTAATTTAGCGCTTTACATAAAAACTAAAGGATAAGAAATCATGCCCTACGTAAATATTCGCATCGCTGGAGCACTTAGTCGAGAGCAAAAGAGAAAAATAGCTGCGGAAATAACCGACACCCTTGAACGTGTTGCTCACAAGCCAAAGTCTTACACTTATATTGCCTTTGATGAATTAGCTCACGAGAATTGGGCTATCGGAGGCGAATTATTGGGTAAGGAGGAGTAATCGTTTTGTCGACGGTTTCTGTTTTTAATGCTAAAGTCATTTATTCAAATTTACCTTCTCAGCCAGGAATTTATCGTATGTTAAATTCGGCAGGACAGGTAATTTATGTTGGTAAAGCGATTAATCTCAGAAAGCGTGTTGCCTCTTATTTCCAAAAAACTAAGTTAGCTCCTAGAACACGGTTAATGGTATCCCAAATAACAGGGATCGAGACCACTATTACCCGCTCTGAATCTGAAGCACTTCTACTTGAGAATAACTTAATAAAAGCACTAACTCCAAGGTATAACATCCTGTTTAGAGATGATAAATCATATCCATATCTTGTCTTTACGAAACATGCTTTTCCTCGGCTTGGTTTTCATCGTGGAGTGCTTAACAAAAAGTATCATTATTTTGGACCCTTTCCAAATGCAGGGGTAGTAAGAGAGAGTATTCAATTATTACAAAAGGTATTTCGTGTCCGCACTTGCGAGGATAGTGTTTTCAATAATCTTACTCGTCCATGCTTACTGTATCAGATCAAACGTTGTAGTGCTCCATGCGTCAAAATGGTTTCTAATCTGGCCTATCGTGAAGATATAAAAAATGCTGAACTATTTCTACAGGGGAACCAAACTGAGGTGCTTGAAAGCCTTGCTGTAAAAATGCGGAATTCTGCTGATGACTTGAATTATGAACTAGCCGCTTTATTTCGTGACCAAATTCAAATATTGCGAAGAGTCCGAGAAAAGCAGTTTGTTGATAGCGGAAGAGATTTAGATGCAGATGTTGTAGCTTGTGTTGTTCAGCATAATGGTGGAAATATTTGCGTCAATTTAACTATGGTGAGAGGAGGACGACACTTAGGAGATAAGAATTTTTTTCCTAAAAATGCAGAGGGCTACGATTCACTAACTGCGGTGGAAGCTTTTCTTTCCCAGCATTACCTGAGTGGTGTTGTTCCACCTCTTATTATAGTGGGTGAGAAGATTCACAGAGAGACACTTCAAGCTTCACTTACTGAGCAAGCTGGACACAAAGTTATAATTAGTATTAACCCCAAAAGCGAGCGGCGCGCATGGTTGGATATGGCAACAAAAAATGCACATCAAGGGTTGGAACAACAGTTGGGACGACTAGTTAACCAGGAAGAACGACTGCAATTCTTACAGCATGCACTAGAAGTCCAAAATCTTACTCGTATCGAATGTTTTGATATCAGTCATACGCAAGGTGA
>SPBV01000017.1 GCA_004525885.1 Nitrosomonadales bacterium | reverse complement strand
CTGAAAGGGTTACAAGGAGAGGGTACAGCCACGCCATTAATTCTGACAATACTTGCAGCACAGATTCGCTCATTAATCATGATCCGCAAAGGGCTGAATTCAGGTAGACCTTTCACACAACTGATGAACGAAGCTAAAGTATGGGGAATCCGTCAGAAAACAATGGAAACCGCTGCCAGACGACTTGGTAAAAAACTACTAGTAGACGCATTGTTGCATACCGCAAAAATTGACAAGATCAGTAAAGGTGTCGCAAAAGGGGACACTTGGGACGAATTTGTACAGCTGGGATTACGCTTTACATTTAAGAAGAACTAGTCAAAATAATAAACACGCTAACTCTATAAAATAAATAAAGTTGTTTTTATTTTGTATTGCTTGTTATAGATATTTAGATATGCTTCCTGTGTAACTTGCATAAAATCAGATTAGGTCGTTTTAAGCGTATTTAACTTATGTTTTTATTGTGACTCCCTTGCCCATTATCTCTGGCTTATTACACTATAAAAATAACGCAGGTGAACCTAGCTTGCTAAACTGTATCAACAGCAGCATATCGGCGTTAAAATACAACTTTTTGCAAATGAAAAACTTGGGATAGTGATATGGATACTGTAGACATTAAACCCTACATGCAGGCAGTTGGTCGCAAAGCTCGTGCTGCATCTCGTGTGATGGCAAGAGTCGAGGCTGCCTCCAAAAACCAAGCGCTCATTGCAATAGCAGCGGCCATCAAACGAAATGAAAATGGATTATTGGCTGCTAACAAAATTGATTTGGCTGCAGCAAAAAATCAGGGATTCGATTTGGCGTTAATAGACCGTCTGACACTTACCCCAAAAGGTATTGCTAGTATGATGGAGGGCTTATTGCAGATCGCTGCACTTGCTGACCCAATTGGGGAAATCAGCAATTTGAATTATCGCCCTTCTGGAATCCAAGTTGGAAGAATGCGAGTACCATTAGGCGTAGTTGGTATTATTTACGAAGCACGCCCTAATGTTACAGCCGACGCTGCTGGGTTGTGTATCAAAGCAGGTAACGCAGCAATATTGCGTGGTGGTTCAGAAGCATTTAATTGCAATCAGGCTATCGCTACATGTATAAAGGAAGGCTTAAAGGTCGCTTGTCTGCCCGAAACAGTCGTACAAGTGATTGAAACCACTGACCGAGCAGCTGTAGGTGAGTTAATCACTATGAAAGAGTTCGTCGACGTAATCGTCCCACGCGGCGGCAAGGGACTGATCCAGCGTATTTCCGATGAAGCATGTATCCCAGTTATCAAACATCTTCACGGTGTATGCCATGTGTACATAGATGAAGGGGCTAATCTGGATAAATCTATCCGTATAGCTGACAATGCAAAAACTCAACGTTACGGTACCTGTAACACCATGGAGACCTTGTTGGTACACGAGAAAATTGCACGGGAGGTGCTACCTCCCCTGTGTAAAATTTATCTTGATAAAGGTGTAGAGCTTCGAGGCGATAAAGCCTCCTGCGCGATTGTAGAGAAAATGACTCTGGCAACAGAAGATGATTGGAGAACTGAGTATCTAGCGCCAATTTTAAGTGTACGAGTAGTGAATAGTTTAGATCAAGCCATAGAACACATCAATTTATATGGCTCACAACATACCGATTCTATCGTTACAGAGGACTACTCTCGCGCCCGCCGTTTCCTACGAGAAGTAGACTCCAGCTCAGTAATGGTAAATACTTCTACTCGATTTGCCGACGGCCTTGAGTATGGCCTAGGTGCTGAAATCGGTATTTCTACTGACAAAATACATGCTCGTGGTCCAGTGGGACTAGAAGGATTGACTAGCCAAAAATTTATTGTATTAGGAGATGGTCAGATTCGGCAATAAATCACCCTGGTATCATTCAGAAAGAAAAAACTCTCATATGGATATTAATAACTTGAGCAGATTAAAATTGCAAACAGACTTATTCTCTAACTTTTGATGCAATCAATAAATGCCAGCAACATGTGTGGCCTGGTAATGTAAGGAAACACTAGTAAGCGACAAAATTTTGTTTAAAAAGATGCCTATGACTCAACTTATCGAAATCAAAGTCCCTGATGTTGGTGACTTCAGAGACATTCCTGTTATCGAGCTACTGGTACAACCAGGAGATACGGTAGAAAAAGAAACACCTCTCATCACACTAGAAACTGATAAAGCCACAATGGAAGTCCCCTCACCTGAATATGGCATAGTAAGGGAAATTAAGGTCAAGGTCGGCGATAAAGTTTCCGAGGGATCGATAATACTCACATTGGAAACAATGCCTGGGTCGGTCGCCTCCCATCCTGATACCGAAGAAAATGCTGAAACAAAATATATGCCGCCTGCTGCTGCCAACTCAGCCTCGACTCCAGTTCATTCTGGCCCAGTTCCTCATGGCGACATTCATGCTGATGTGGCCGTATTGGGGGCTGGACCAGGAGGATACACTGCAGCATTCCGAGCCGCTGACCTCGGTAAGAGCGTAGTGCTAATTGAACGCTATCCGGTACTTGGAGGGGTCTGTCTCAATGTCGGCTGCATTCCTTCAAAGGCGCTACTGCATGTAGCAAAAGTGGTCACCGATGCAGAAGAATCCGAACATATAGGCGTTACTTTCGATGCGCCTAGGATTGAAATAGACAAGTTGCGGAGTTGGAAAGAGTCGATCACTGGAAAGCTCACTAAGGGATTGGCTACATTAGCTAGACAACGCAAAGTAAAAGTCGTACAAGGAAGTGGAAAGTTCACCACACCCAACATGATTCTAGTGAAAACCCCTGATGGGGAGAAAACTATTTCATTCGAATATTGCATAGTTGCTGCAGGATCAAGTGCAATCCATCCTCCTGGTATTATCCAAAATGACCCTCGCATTATTGATTCAACAGGTGCGCTAGAACTTGAAGACATTCCCAAACGTATGCTGATCATTGGTGGTGGCATCATTGGTTTAGAAATGGCAACGGTTTATAGTGCGCTCGGATGTAAAATCAGCGTAGTAGAGATGATGGATCAATTAATTCCTGGTGCTGATGCAGATCTCATTAGACCACTACATAGACGTATACAGAAACGTTACGAAGCAATTTATCTTAAGACTAAAGTTACTGAAATCAAGCCACAAGAGAATGGATTGAGAGTCTCCTTCGAAGGAGAAGAATCTCCCGAAGCACAAATTTATGACCGTATTCTAATCGCGGCAGGGCGCCGTCCCAATGGACACGCTATCGAAGCAGAAAATGCTGGGGTCAATGTTACTAAACACGGCTTTATTCCGGTCGACAACCAACTACGAACCAATGTTCCACATATTTTTGGAATTGGCGATATCGTGGGCGAACCCATGCTTGCTCACAAGGCAACACATGAGGGCAAGCTTGCTGCTGAAATCATCGCAGGACAAAAAGTTGCATTCGATGCCCGCACTATTCCTTCTGTTGCTTATACAAACCCAGAAATTGCTTGGATGGGCTTAACCGAAACTGAAGCAAAAAAACGAGGTATTGATTATGAAAAGACTTGTTTCCCTTGGGCAGCTAGTGGCCGGGCAATTTCAATGGGACGCGATGAGGGTATGACTAAATTACTATTCAATAGAAATACCCATTGCTTACTCGGTGCAGGTATAGTAGGCACTAATGCAGGAGAGCTGATCTCTGAAACTATTCTTGCGCTGGAAATGGGCGCAGATATGGAAGATATCAGTCTCACCATCCATCCGCACCCAACACTGTCGGAAACTATCTCCTTCGCTGCCGAAATAGCAGAAGGGTCAATAACTGATCTTTATATGCCGAAAAATAATCCAGCTTAACTACACTTCACTCACAAATTAATTTTAGACATCAAATATTAGAAACCCACTATTTCCTGAAGTTTTTCAATTTTTTCTTTTCATTAGGCCTCTGTATACTTTTCACGTTAATGGCCAGCAATGAGATCATATTTTTCTATTTAATAGGCGACTCTTATCGCCACTTGAAAATCCGACAAGAGGCTGCTGAAAACTTTTACCTAAGGCAATTACCTTGAATAATTCACCC
The DNA here is from genome assembly GCA_004525885.1 of Nitrosomonadales bacterium. Taxonomy (GTDB): domain Bacteria; phylum Pseudomonadota; class Gammaproteobacteria; order Burkholderiales; family Nitrosomonadaceae; genus BJGV01. The sequence continues at coordinate 11,393 of SPBV01000017.1, read as the reverse complement.
ATTTCAGTGGGGCTTACTAATTTCTGTAATTGATTAGCCATGGGCAGGAAGTAACTTGTATTTTCTGCGGGTATTCGTGCAAGAATTTCGGTGATGCCACAGTTGATGAGAAAATGAGCCTGAGAAGTGTACCCCAACAATTCAAGCCCCTCCCCTGTAGCCACATCTGCAATAGCGGTAAAGTCTACATGGCTAGTTATATCCTGTATACCCGGAAAATAAAATGGGTCCTCATGAGCATGATGGCGGTAATGGCACATCAGCGTTCCACGATTTCGCTGGGCATGATAGTACTCGTTGCACCCAAAACCATAATCGATGAGCACTATTGCCCCTTGCTGTAAAATACCTGCAAGGCTTCGCATAAATCCGCGTGTCGAAAGATTAATCTCGCTAATATATATGTCAGAATTATTAGCGAGATTAATTTGGGGAATAAGCTCTTGTGCGATCTTGAAAAGCTCTCCTTCAGCTAGTATGCGGTCACTCCATTCAAATGCCATACCATTCCACGCTACACCACGCTCGAATAAGCTGTTGCCACGCCATGCCACTAAATGAACTGGCATAGCATCAAGCACTTCATTTGCAAGTATGAGACCTTTAAATTTAGTCGGTAAATTTTCTAACCATCTCACCCGAGACAAGAGGTGTGGTGCAAATTTTTCAAATAATTTATTCTGCTGCTCTCGTAATTCTCCACTGACTTCGAGAATAAAATAATGCTGTGGCACCCTTTCAAGGTTTTCCAGCTCAAGTAATAAATCAAGCGATAGTTTACCGGTGCCAGCCCCAAATTCTAAAATATCGCCGCGATCCTCACTAATGCCTTCAATCACTTGTGCGGCTTGTTGTGCTATAGCTCTACCAAATAACGAGGAAATTTCTGGTGCAGTAACAAAATCTCCGGCACAACCAAATTTAGCCGAGCCACCACAGTAATATCCCATTCCAGGTGCATATATTGCCAACTCCATATAACGTGCAAATGAAATCCACCCCTCCGCCGTGGTAATCTCTCTACAAATCATCTCCTGTACAGCGCGACTATGCTGGAAGGCGAACTCAGTTGGTGTCGGTAGTGACAGCATCGGCGTAAGAGTGTCCTTATGGTAAATTATCTAAACTGTGGAGCTCTAAATTCAAGATTCAAAATGAAACCAAGCAGGTATAGCTAAATACTGTGATGTTACAAGTTGATTTGTTAATACGCACAATTTCTGGCCGCTGAGCTTGATTCCTAAAAATACCCAAGAGGAGATTGTGATGCACAATAAAATTGTGCTAGTTACTGGTGGCACCAAACGTTTAGGTGCAGCTATTTGCCGAAAACTACACACTGTAGGTATGAATCTGATGGTGCATTATCGGTCCTCGGAAAGTGAAGCACAGATGCTTCAAACTGAACTTAATCAGGTACGACCTGGATCAGTGGCATTAGTGCAGGCTGACTTGCTTAATATCACTCATCTACCAATTCTAATTAACGAAACAATAAGAAATTTTGGCAAGATTGATTCGCTTGTTAATAATGCCTCCAGCTTCTACTCCTCTCCGATGGAAAAGATAACAGAAAAATCATGGGATGAGCTTATTGGCTGTAATTTAAAGGCGCCTCTATTTTTATCTCAAGCAGCAGCGCCACATCTGAAAAAACAGCATGGCTGCATTATTAACATTATCGATATTCATTCTGAATGGCCACTAAAAGATTACGTGATATACAGTTCCGCTAAAGGTGGATTGGCTACACTCACTAAATCTTTGGCGCTAGAACTTGCTCCTGATATCCGGGTAAATGGTATTTCTCCGGGTCCTATTCTTTGGCCAGAAAACGGTGAGTGGTCAGATGAATTAGCACGCCAGCGTATCATTGACAAAACCCTTCTTAAGCGAATGGGCGAACCAGATGACATAGCTAAAACTGTACTTTTCTTGATTTCTGACGCTCCTTATATAACAGGCCAGATCATAACAGTGGACGGCGGACGCAGCATAAATTTGTAGGAAATCAAGCATTGAACGTAGCTGTCTATAGTGAACACCCTATTTATTACACCCCAGAAACATCCTATTTTGATTTCACATATAGTAACCTGATCCAAATCAGGTGCCAAATTTAGGATAAAATGGATTCATGATTACTATGCGACTTTCTCCATGAAGAAATCTCACATCCCCCGCCGTACTAAGTCCCCACGTGCTGTGCAGGAACTTACCCGTTTAGCTGCAGGACTTGCAGCTTCTGGCAGTTATACAGAGGATATTTTTTGGGAAAATCGGCTTGGGTTGAAAATAAATGCACAGTTGCGTACGGGGGACGATCAAAACTTAGAGAAGGCATTGGAGGTACTTTATGATACTGACCCAGCTGGTTACGGAGAGTTTATCTATGCTATCGAGGCTGCAATTGAGTGTGGCACATTAACGCATGGAGGCTGCATCTATGATGTGCTAATGTTTGCTGCACCATTGCTAACATGGTCTCGTTTTTCGATTCCTTCCGGCCCGATACCAGAAGTAATTTTAAACAATCTTCGAGAGCAGTTTAAAATACATTTGTTGTTTGAAAATGTTAAGTTTTCGCTAGCAGACTATCTTTTCAGTCCAGACCAATTGCCTCGTGGTTATCATCTCACACATGAACTAGCTGGAAGGTTATGGGCTGCTGCTGCAGGTGGGCAGAACTTACATATGAATCCGAGACAACTTGCAGAAACAGGATGTTTTCTATCAGACACCCGTTATCTTCTCGGTGCGATTGCAGTCCCACAGGGGAAGCCTATGTTCCGCTGGCAAGAAGCTATTAGAACAAACCAAGCAAGTAATGGAGTATCCGGTGTGAAATCTTCGAAGCAAGAAATACTCCTTACATGGAAAACAGAGTGTGACGAAGCGCTACGCTCACTATTTCAGGGTTGTGCTTTAGAGTTGTTGTTACCGGATGGGTTTTTTTCTGCGTGGCGTATGGCAGATCGCCTTGCCCGTCCCTATTCTATGCATGCCACAGTTGATTTCTTACAGTCAACCTTAAATATTCCAGCAAGTAATCTCCACGCAGTAGTCGCACCATTCCATGATCAACTGCTAGAAGAGTACCGTGTAAGTTTCACCTTCAGAGATCGTAATGATGTGCTCTATGGTATCGTCTGGGCACTGGTTGGAGAGGAGGACGAAAACAGCGACACGGTTACAAAAATAGAAACAACGCTGCGGGAATGTGGCATAACTCACATAACACTTCTAGATAATCGTTTCCCTTTAGAGTATTGCGAAGAGTGTGGCGCGCCCTTGTTCCCAAACCCAGAGGGCGAAGTCGTCCATGCTGAATTTCCTGAAGAGGGAGAGAAAGTATTGGTACATTTACACTGATAAAACATGATGTTACTAAAAGTAAATATCATTCCTAGATTAGATATCGCATCGATTCCATTTTATTCTCATCAGACTAGGAATTCGTTGCGCCATGAAGGTATCTAGCTAGTAAATACATAGATCCCTAATTCCATTAAATTATTTGAACTGCATTTTTCTAGGAACCCTATGGATTTTCTCAAGCGTAGCCACCATAATCTCCTTGTTCGACCAATGGCAAACTCTACCACTCTATATTTATGAAGTTCCTTTTTGATCTTTTTCCGATCATCCTATTTTTTGTTGCGTTCAAGCTTTATGGTATTTACGCTGCAACTGCTGTAGCTATTGCGGCAACTTTTATACAAATAGTCTGGGCTTGGTTTCGTCATCGCAAGGTAGAAAAAATGCAGTGGGTGAGCCTTACAATTATCGTCATTTTTGGTAGCGCAACATTGATACTAAAAGACGAGACTTTTATCAAATGGAAGCCAACTGTATTATACTGGGTGTTCACTAGCGCACTGCTCATTTCGCATGCTGCATTTAAGAAAAATCTGATCCGCACCATGCTGGAAAAGAAAATATCGCTGCCAGAAAGGATATGGAGCAATCTTAATCTTAGTTGGGCAACATTCTTTGCGTTAATGGGTGTAATTAATCTCTATGTGGCTTTTAACTACCCCACTGATATCTGGGTAAATTTCAAACTATTTGGATCAACGGGACTAATGCTGGTGTTTGTAGTATTACAAGGGCTTATGCTGGGGAAATTTATAACTGAGAATGAGGATGGTAATACGTGATGCTCTATGTAATAAATGGTGAAGATGTTCCAAATAGTCTGGAAAAACGTTTGGTATCTCGTCCTGCTCATCTGAAACGTATTAAGGCATTACAAAATGAAGGTCGCCTGATTCTAGCTGGCCCATACCCAGTGATTGATAGTTTTGACCCTGGTCCGGCTGGATTCTCTGGCAGCCTGATCGTCGCAGAATTTGTATCGCTGGAAGCTGCACACACTTGGGCTAAGGCTGATCCATATGTCATTTCTGGGGTATTTGCGAAAATCACGGTCAAGCCATTTAGGAAAGTTTTGCCAGAATGAGTACAATCAAATTGATCAAGCAGAAACTTGCTGCCCTCAGTCCAGATAAAATTGAAATATTGGATGAAAGCGCCAGACATATAGGTCATAAGGGAGCCAAGAGTGGTGGTGGTCATTTTATTCTTACTATCGTATCATGTAATTTTTATGAAAAATCTACTATGGCTCGGCATAAGATGATATATGCTGCTCTGGGAGAAATGATGAGCAAGGATATTCACGCACTAAGTATAAAGGCGTATACTCCCGAAGAAATTTAATTTTGATTCAATTTAATGAAAAGGAAGTCCCATGCAACTGATTAAATTTTCGCAATTAATAATGCTTTTTATTTTTGGTCTAGTAGTTGTTACCACGACTCATGCAGCACCCGCGGCTAAAGTAAATGGGGTTGCCATTCAAAATTCACATATTGAATTAATAGTGAAGAGTCTTGCTACTCAGGGTCAAAAAGATACTCCTGAAATAAGAAAAGCTGTACTTGATGATCTTATTAAGCAAGAGGTACTTGCTCAAGAGGCCATAAGAAAGAAACTTGATAAAGATCCAACTGTTGCAACCCAGATTCAGATGTCTCGTCAGTCTGTCTTGATCAAAGCACTTCAAGCTGATTTTATAAAGAACAACGACCCATCCGAACAAGAACTACGCAAGGAATATGAAGCGGTGAGCGCAGCATCGATGGGTGATCAGGAATACAATCCACGTCATATTCTGGTCAGCACTGAGGCAGAAGCAAAAGATATTATTGCAAGTATCAAGAAAGGCTCTAAGTTTGAAGAGATCGCTGGAGATAAATCTACCGACGACGGATCCAAAAATAAGGGTGGTGAGCTTGGCTGGTCCTCTGCCAGAAGCTATGCGGAGCCCTTCGCTGAAGCCATGGTTAAATTGAAGGTAGGTGAAATGACCCAAACACCTGTAAAAACTTCCTTTGGTTGGCACGTAATTCGACTTGATGGTATGCGTCCCCTCAAAATACCACCCTTTGCTGAAGTTAAAGATAAGGTCCAACAGAGTGTGTTACAGCGTAAATTTAAAGAGTATCTAGAAGAATTACGTGGTAAAGCTAAGATCGAATAGTCGCAACATTCAGTACTTTCCAAGAAAAGTAGGTCTCTGACAGGCTTTTCTTGGAAATCATATTCCACTTACGTTTCTATCCGTATTCGCGCTGCTAGCGAACTTAATAACTCATAGCCGATCGTGCCCGCTGACTGCGCTACTTCGTCTACAGGTATTCCTTTCCCCCAAAGTATTACCGGACTTCCAACGCGTGCACTTTCAATCCCACTCAAATCCACATGCAGCATATCCATAGACACACGCCCAATAATATGGGTACGTTCACCATTTACCAACACTGGTGTGCCAATGGGCGCATGCCGCGGGTACCCATCTGCATAACCGCCTGCAACGATACCTACACGCATGGGGTGGTCTGCACGGAAAGTTAATCCATATCCAACCTCATCTCCCGAATGAAGATTCTGCACCGCAATGATTCTACTAGATACTGTCATCGCTGGACATAAATCTAACTCACCTGCAGCCGTACCAGAAAATGGTGATGCACCATAGAGCATAATTCCAGGGCGCACCCAGTCAGCATGTGTTTCAGGGTGGCGTAAGATTGCTGCGGAGTTAGCTAATGAGCGCGGCAAATTCCAACCCGCAGTAACGGCGTTAAAACATTGTAGTTGCTCTGACACCCCCTTTCCTCCCTTGGGCTCATCAGCGCAAGCAAAATGTGTCATCAATGTAATTTTGCCAACAGCAGAATTGGACTTCAACGACTCTATTGCAGCAGGAAATTGCTCTGGAGTAAACCCTAAGCGGTTCATACCAGTGTTGAGCTTCAGAAAAACATCTAATCCTCTAGGACGTTTGCAAGTTGATAGCATCTCCAACTGCTCACTGTGATGAATTACAGTACAAAACCGATAGTGCTCGAACAACGCTAATTCCGATGTGGAAAAGAATCCTTCAATTAACAAGATAGTCTGGCGATAGCCAGCTTCTCGTAGACGTATTGCGGCGTCCAATTCCAGAATCGCAAAACCATCTGCGCTCTTAAAAGCTTCGGCGGCACGTAGCAATCCATGCCCGTATGCGTCAGCTTTGATAACCGCCATGACCCTTGAACGCGGAGCATAACGACGAACTACAGTAAGATTGTGTTCAAGCGCAGAAAGATCAATCAGTGCGTGAATGGGACGCGACATTTATTCAATACTTAGAAAAATACACCACTTATCTTTTAAACATACAAGTAAAATGCATACTGCAAGTCAGGCGCATCATTCAATCACAAATTTTGTTTCCATGGTAGTGTTTACCAAAAATTTAGTAATTAGATAATGACTCATAACGATTGCATTGGTCGATAAATCTATTTCGTGTTATAAAAATGCCATAGATATTCATGCCTATGGCATTTTTAACACCTAGCGGCAATTCCGGGAGAATGTTTTGAAACGTGGGTTCTATACCATCATGGCGGCACAATTCTTCTCGTCGCTGGCAGACAACGCACTGTTGGTTATTGCTATCGCACTACTGATAGATCTTCATGCTCCAACATATCTCACCCCTATGCTTAAATTTGTCTTTGTTTTGTTCTATGTGATTCTTGCTCCTTTTGTCGGTGCATTTGCTGACTCCATGCCTAAGGGAAGAGTAATGTTTATAAGCAATACCATCAAGATTGTGGGTTGCGGTTTACTTTTTTTGGCTTCTCATCAGTATCTTGCTCTCGCTGCATATGCTGTCGTAGGGCTAGGTGCTGCCGCATACTCCCCAGCCAAATATGGCATTCTTACTGAGCTGCTGCCGCCTGAGAAACTAGTAGTTGCCAATGGCTGGATTGAGGGACTGACCGTAGCATCCATTATCCTTGGCACGGTTTTGGGTGGCGTGTTAATCACGCCGGCAGTTTCATCCATATTTTTGGGGTTTGATTTTCCCTACATCAATACCGGTATAGATACTATTCCAGAGGCTTCTATTCTCCTTATTGCAGTGTTCTATAGTATTGCTGCCATTTTCAATCTATACATTCCTAACACTGGGGTTGATCACCGCATTCTCAATAAAAATCCGATTTTCCTGATACATGAGTTCGGACATTGCCTCAATTTGCTCTGGACTGACAAAATAGGGCAAATATCACTCGCAGTAACAACATTGTTCTGGGGTGCAGGTGCAACGCTGCAATTTATCGTGTTGAAGTGGGCCGAATTAGCCCTCGACTATCCTCTAAACAAAGCAGCACAATTACAAGGCGTAGTCGCCGTAGGTATTGCGATTGGTGCTGTAATGGCTGCACGGCTAGTGTCTCTAAGACAGTCAGTCAAAGTGATACCACTTGGTATCGCTATGGGCGTCGTAGTAATGGCCATAATAACAGTTCACGAATTGTGGATTGCAGTCGTTTTACTTATGCTGATTGGTGGTTTGGCTGGATTTTTCGTGGTACCAATGAATGCCCTGCTACAACATCGTGGACACATTCTGATGGGTGCCGGCCACTCTATTGCAGTACAAAACTTTAATGAAAACTTGAGCATTCTTGTCATGTTGACAATGTATGCTTTGCTGGTAAGTTTTGAAGTGCATATTTACTCTGTAATAATCATGTTCGGCTCATTTGTAGCTATAACCATGACTCTGATCCGCCGATGGCACCTACTCAACCAAAGCAAGGAAGATTCTCTACATCTAATCGGGATCCACAAAAAACTTTAAAAAGTTTCTTATAAATCCATTACTCTACCAGAGTAAATGTTCTACAACATTGTCTGCATTGTATTTCTAGCAAAACATAAATCCTCCCATACTTTTGCCTTGTCAGACTGTATACGTAGTAGATAGGATGGATGATATGTAACGATTAAAGGTATGCCAGAATACTCATGTAATTTACCACGCAAACTGGTTATAGTAGCGCCAGTATTCAAAAGATTCTGTGCAGCAACTTTCCCCAGAGCTATGATGAGTTTTGGCTTGATCAATTCAATCTGCCGCGTGAGATAGGGCTCACATTGCTGCGCTTCACTATGATCTGGATCTCTGTTGTCAGGTGGTCGACATTTGACAATATTTGCAATATAAACATTCTTACCGCGCTTCAGGTTGATTGCCTCAAGCATGTTATCCAACAATTTTCCGGCGGGACCGACGAAAGGCTCACCCTTGATATCTTCTTCTCTACCTGGTGCCTCACCTACACATAACCAATCGGCATTCTTATCACCCACGCCAAACACTGTCTGAGTACGAGCCTGACATAATGAACAGACGGTGCAGCTAGCCACACTTGCTTTGAGCTGATCCCAATCCGAATTAAAAATTTGAAAATGCCTATTATTTGTTGTATCAACAGCTGAACTGGATACCTGCGTCATACTACTGGCAAAATTATTGTTTCTAGTGCGCCACAACGGAATTAATCCCAATTCATTGAGTATTTCTTTGCGTCTAGCGTCGCTCATAAAACCAACTCCATAACAATTGCATCCTCGCGACCACCCATAGCAGGATAATATCCTGTTCGAGTTGCAACTTGTCTAAAACCTATACTCTCATACAACTTGGCAGCACCAAGATTAGATTTACGCACTTCTAGAAATATAGATCGTGCACAACATTCTTTGGCAAGGCAAATAAAATGCTGCAATAATTTATCTCCCCACCCTTCTCGTTGCGATCCCGAAGCTACGCTAAGCGTAAGTATGTGGGCTTCACTTGGACCGATTGACATCACACCGTAACCAAAAATATGGCTATCTAACTCTAATACATAGCAATGGTATCCAGAGCTTATCGAATCTCCAAAGTTACCCTGTGTCCAAGGAAAAAGAAAAACCTCTTTTTCAATGACTATAACTTCATCTAAATCTTTCAAGAGCATTTGTCTGATTCTTGGCGTTTCCTCTAATTGGGCGCTCATCTTTCGCTTTCCTTTAACGCTATCTTATTACGAATATAAATTGGGGCGGCATCCACTGGATCAACTCCAAGCCCATTCGTAAAACCATGTTCAGCCAATTGTGCAATCTCCCTCGCGTGAGGAACAAAGTCACTTTCGAAATGACTAATACAGCTACCGTAATGACTTCGCAATTCATCGTTATAAGTAGCAAAACCACTACCACAACCAACCCAATTATCTCCTGGAATCAACGGTGCATGTTGTGGTAAGCAAAGCGTTGGAATGCTCGCCGATTTCCAATCGTTCGCTGACTTAACATAAGCAGCATGATAAATTTCACCCATGTGGGCATCGATTGCTGTAATCACTTTATTATTTCCAGATTGCTGCGCCAGCGCTTCAAGTGTGGAAACACCTATTACTAGTAGATTTGCACCGAAAGCCAGTCCCTGTGCCACCCCACAAGCAATGCGTAATCCCGTAAATGATCCGGGACCAGCACCGAAAGCTATTCCATCCAATTGCACTAGCTCCAATCCAGCCTGCACTAGTAATTCCTGCAACATTGGTAAAAGAAATTCGGAATGACGCTGTTCTGCAAGAACCCGTCGGCTCAGAATTTCCCCGTCCATCCAAAGCGCAGCCGAACAGTATTTGGAGGAGGTATCGAAAGCAAGGATTTTCAAGGTGGCAGGCTTATGGGATAAGTAAAGTTTAGTAAATTCAATGGGATCCATTTATAGATGAATTTTTGTGAGGAATTTACTATCCACTTAATTGTAGCAGTGATATGCTTTCGGCGAGGGTGTTTTTCTACCCTTATCACCACTTGATCATTTCATAGGGAGCTTTTTATGAGTATTACGTGGATTCTTGTCGCAAATGCAAGCGCAGCAAATCTCTATGCAAACTATGGGCCAAAAAAAGGGCTTAAGAAACTCAAGGAATTTGAGCATACCGCTAGTAGGAATAAGGGCCTAAACTTGGTTTCAGACCGTCCTGGGCGCTTCAATGGCCATGGTAACAATCACGGCTCATTCATGCCCGCAACTGAACCGAAACAAAATGAGGCTCAGCACTTCGCCCTTGAGCTTGCTAAGGAACTTGATCAGGGACGCACTGCCAATAGTTACCAACGTCTGATCCTAGTCGCCTCTGCGCCCTTTATAGGACTAATTAACAGCAATTTAGACGGCCACGTAAAAGCTCTGGTAAGTGACAGTTTCGAGAAGGACTACACCAAGGAAAGCGAGAAACAACTTACAAAGTACTTAGAGGGTTGTATTTATCTCTGAGTCAGATACCAAGGCCCAGCGTTTGATAGGAGTATAAACGGATCTATCGCTGGCCTGCTCCGATTTTACCAACATCCACTCACGCACAGGCCAGATAATCGGCCTCTCAAAACTACTTAATGATTTAGGTAGAACATAGGGCTTAACCTTTCTGACTAGCGTTATGTGTGGAGTAAAATCTCTGTGATCAAATGCAAATCTATTAGCAGCCAAGTTTGCCTTTAAAGATTCCACCAAATCAGAAAGTTCCGGTGGAACCTCACTGGTTGCTGCATAGACTACGCGGTTAGACTTCCAGTAGCGAGTTCCATCAACAATGAAAGTAAAAGCCGGCACCTTTACATTATTAGCTGCTAAACATATCGCATCCAGCTCACTAGCTCTCATTTCTCCCAGAAAAACCAGCGTGAGATGAATACTTTCTGCTCTAACTCTCTGTCCACTACAGATTACCTCCAATTTCTCTGACAGACTGTATAATTGTCGTTTTACTGTGTTACTGGGCCATATTGCAAAGAAAACACGGATAGTCCTTCCAGATGTCTGTGTTTGTCTCAGCCGTGCGCATTCTCTATTCTGGTAATCAAGCATATTGCCTCCGCCTCAATGCCCTCTCCCCGACCTACCGGACCAAGATGCTCAGCGGTCTTAGCTTTGATGTTAATGTCCTGAGCCTGTACCCCGAGGTCATGAGAAATGTTAG
>SPBV01000233.1 GCA_004525885.1 Nitrosomonadales bacterium | reverse complement strand
TGATACCTCCCCTGTTGTTCCGTATTTGTTGTTTTTTATTTCGTGTAAATAGACTCTCCAACCGACCAGGATTATCTACCTTAACAGTTCCCTAGACTAACTCGACACGCACTACCTGTCAAGAAAATTGCACTGTGAAAAAAAACAATTCATAAAATAAGGTACACCCTTCATCTTATGGCAAAACTTCTCACCCTAAACCAGGTAAACGAGAAATCCATTTAGCGTATAAATGTCTAGCAACTACGTTTAAAGAGGATAACCGGTTAGCTAAATCCTTTTGTACTGCTTCTAATGATTGCACAGCTGGCCCTGAGCTATTGGCTATTTCCCCGGCACCTACTTCATACCAAGTTTTCACCATTTCTTCAGTCATTTCCACGTGACATTGCATTCCTAAGTGAATACCCATTGCAAAGGCTTGGTTTTCACAAAATTTACTTGAAAGTAACCGAGTCGCACCATCGGGTAGGGTAAAAATTTCACCATGCCAATGAAATGACTCAAAATCAGACAGGTCATCAAACCATTCGCGGGCAATCGGATTATCTTCCACGCTGACTTTTCCCCATCCAATTTCCTTGACTGTACTTCTGCTCACCAAACCCCCTAGAGCTTTAGACATTAATTGTCCGCCAAGACAGTGGCCCAGCACTGGGATATTTTGCCTCACAGCTTGTCTAATCAGTGCTAGGGCTGTGGCAATCCAGGGCAAGTTATCATTTGCACTCATCGCCCCTCCCATAAACGCTAATCCGCTGAATTGCTCTGGACTGTGAGGAAAATCTTCACCAGTGTCGATCTTGATAAGCTTCCATGGAATATAATGGGAGTCGAGAAATGTAACAAAATAACCTGGACCCTCAATCGGAAACAGTCGAAAAATTGCAACTGGTTTCATGGAACTCCTTAAAGCAGGCTAATCAATTCAAAATTCGTGCTTTTTATATCTGCGCTTTTCTTCTAGCTCAATTCTTATTTTCTAGTTTGACCTATGCTATTGATGTAAAGTAGGTGACTTGGCTACTAACAAAGCTGTACTAGTAATCGATGGCACCAAGCCACGCACCATAAACGTTAGCCAAGCTACTAAATCTGGGGTCAAAACTTATCAGCATAAATACAGACTCTGCAGTTATTGAGATTACTGGAAAGCAAAGGTCGCTTGTTTTAGGCCATAATTTATCATTTGTACCCCCCGTTAAAAATAGCCAGATCACCCTCTATGCAGACTCAAGTGACCACTTTTACGTTACTGCTAGAATTGACAATAAAAGTTCAATTTGATTCCTAGTAGATACAGGGGCAACCGTGGTTACCTTAAGTAATAATGATGCAAAATAGCTTAATACAGCTATCCCATATAAAAAAAGAACCCATTAACTATTGTCATTACAAATGGCACATCTAACGCCTATAAAATGAAACTAAATCTTATTCAGGCAGGAAGCATTGCTTTATCGAAAATTGATGCAATAGCTATTGCTAAAAATAACAAACTGACCATAGGTATACTAGGCATGGACTTCCTGAATAGAATGACTGTAAAAAAGGAAGGCTCGACCATAACTCTGATAAAAAGATGTTGGTTAAACGTATTCACCCCCCTAATTCAAGACAAAATAATAGACCCATTATAAAACAAGAATTTTTCAAATATACAAGTTCAAATAACTGTCTCATACATGAATATCTATAATCAGAATCCATACATGTAAAAAGCCGAGATCACTCGGCTTTTTTTATTTCTAATATATTGGCATCTCTAACTAAACATCCGTTTTTCCAGTTACGGGCTCAACAATTGGGATCGGACGATCCAATAGCTCAACCAGTGCCATCGGAGCGTTATCGCCCTTACGGAAACCAAATTTGATAATACGAAGGTAACCACCGTTACGTGTTTGATACCGCGGACCAAGATCAGCAAATAATTTCCCGACTATGTCGCGATCGCGAAGGCGATTGAATGCTAATCTTCGATTAGCAAGCGATGGTTTCTTCCCGAGAGTGATCATTGGCTCCACTACGCGACGTAACTCTTTGGCCTTAGGTAACGTAGTCTTGATAACTTCATTACGTAGCAAAGAATTGGTCATGTTACGTAACATCGCCAAACGATGACTGCTACTACGATTTAATTTTCTCAGTCCACTATGGTGTCGCATGATCTATTTCCTTTGTGCCCTGCTCCAAATTGGCTGGCGGCCATTCTTCCAACTGCATTCCAAGTGTCAACCCACGTAGAGATAGCACTTCTTTGATTTCATTAAGTGACTTCCTTCCCAAATTAGGAGTTTTTAGGAGCTCGTTTTCAGTCCGTTGAATTAAATCTCCTATGTAGTAAATATTTTCCGCTTTGAGACAATTAGCAGAGCGTACTGTAAGCTCAAGATCATCTACCGGTCGCAGCAATTTTGGGTCAATCTGGGACGTCTCTGGCTTTTCCACAGGTAAGGGCGTACCTTTGAGATCAGCAAACACTGAGAGCTGTTCTACCAACACTCGCGCTGCATATCGTATCGCCTCTTCGGGATCAACTACACCATTAGTCTCAATATCCATTACCAATTTATCGAGGTCAGTCCGCTGCTCCACACGTGCGTTCTCCACCGCATAGCTAACGCGGTATACTGGACTGAAGGATGCATCTAACAAAATGCTACCAATAGTACGGCTTTCTTTTGCTACTTGCCGAGCCGATCCTGGTACGTAACCACGCCCCATCTCTACTTTAATTTGCATGTCTATATTGCCGCCAGCAGTAAGATGAGCAATAACATGGTCTGGATTTAAAATTTCGACACCGTGTCCGGCCTCAATGTCACCCGCAGATACCACACCTTCACCCTTCTTTTTAAGAATTAAGAGTGCCTCTGTACAGTTATGTAGTTTTAAAACTAGGCCCTTAAGATTAAGCAGAATATCTACCACATCTTCCTGTACACCATCAAGCGCAGAATATTCATGCACCACGCCACTAATCTGCACTTCTGTTGGAGCAAATCCAGGCATTGAAGACAACAAAACACGACGTATTGCATTACCTAGAGTGTGTCCATAGCCGCGCTCAAACGGCTCCATGGTGACTTTGGCGTGCAACGGCGAAATATGTTGAACATTAATTATACGTGGTGTGAGAAATGTGTTACTTGGCATAGCCTGGTCCTTTTGCTGGAATCTTTCTGATTAATTGGTTACTTAGAATATAATTCGACAACAAGCGATTCTTGGATGGTTGCAGGTAATTCAGAACGCTCTGGCTTCG
>SPBV01000087.1 GCA_004525885.1 Nitrosomonadales bacterium | reverse complement strand
GGGGTGTCCGTGGAATGAAGTTAGGTAAAGGACAAACAGTAATTTCCCTACTAGTTGCCGAGAATGAAGAATTGGCAGTATTGACAGCAACCGAAAATGGCTATGGTAAACGCACTCCGATAAGCGAATATGCGCGCCACAACAGGGGCACCCAAGGCATGATCTCGATCAGAACTAGCGAACGAAATGGCAAAGTAGTCGCCGCCAGACTTGTAAAACAAACAGATGAAATCATGCTTATTACTACCGGTGGTGTACTTATTCGTACTCGTGTCAAAGAAGTTCGCAAAATGGCTCGTGCTACACAGGGAGTCAAACTCATTAATCTGGATGAGGGCGAGAAGCTCGCTGGTCTGGAAAGAGTAATTGAAACTGATGAAAAATAAATATTAATCTACAGAAATGTACAAATTAAAAAGAAAATTTAAGTGGTGTAGCTCATTATAACTATGGAACGTATATTTAACTTTAGTGCAGGCCCTGCAGTATTACCGCTAGATGCACTACAACAAGCACGTGATGAAATGCTCAACTGGCATAGTAGCGGCATGTCGGTAATGGAAATGAGCCATCGTGGCAAGGAATTTACATCGATTGCCGAGAAAGTCGAGGCCGATTTGCGTGAATTGGTAGGAATTCCGATGAATTACAAAGTACTTTTTCTCTCTGGTGGTGCTTCCAGCCAGTTCTCCATGGTACCGATGAATTTACTGCGTGAAAAAAAGAGCGCTGATTATATTAACACTGGAATGTGGTCAAAAAAAGCAATAAAAGAAGCACAGAGATATTGCAACGTAAATATTGCAGCTTCATCAGAAAACGCCAATTTTACATATGCTCCAACGCAAGACCAGTGGAAACTGGATCAGAATGCAGCGTATGTACATTACACACCTAACGAAACCATTGGTGGCGTAGAGTTTAACTGGACGCCAGATTTGACTCATCTGGAAAACAATATTCCGCTGGTTGCCGACATGTCATCATCTATTTTGTCGCGCCCACTAGATATTACCCGATACGGTTTAGTTTATGCCGGAGCCCAAAAGAACATGGGGCCAGCAGGTCTGACGATTGTTATCGTACGTGAAGATTTATTAGGTGAAACGATAAAAAATACACCAAGCATGTTCAATTATAAAATCCATGCTGACAATTCCTCTATGTATAACACTCCACCTACTTATGCCATGTATATCACCGGACTGGTATTCGAATGGCTAATAAAAATGGGGGGGTTGGTAGAAATTGAAAAAATTAACCTTACTAAAGCTAATTTATTGTATGACTTGATTGATACAACTGATTTTTATCACTGTCCAGTAACAAAATCTGACCGCTCACGTATGAATGTCCCTTTCACGCTAAAGGATGAGGCTTTGGATGCTGAGTTTTTAAAACAATCCCATGCACGTGGTATGTTACAACTAAAAGGGCATCGCGCAGTAGGTGGAATGCGCGCTTCAATATATAACGCAATGCCGATTGAAGGAATTGTCACCTTGGTAGAATTCATGAAAGAGTTTGCAAATAATCATGCCTAATCGATCACACAAAATTTTCCAGGTTCAAACTCTCAATCAGATTTCTACGATTGGCTTGGATCTCTTCCCTAGCAGTCGTTATACAGTTGGAGAGGATATGTTTGAACCAGATGCAATTCTGGTGCGTTCACACAATATGCTCAAAATGGATATTCCTGAGAGTGTGATGGCAATTGGAAGAGCAGGTGCTGGAACCAATAACGTTCCAGTAAAAGATATGAATTTACGTGGTGTTCCCGTTTTTAATGCTCCTGGAGCGAATGCAAATGCGGTAAAAGAACTCGTACTATCCGGTATGCTGATGGCAGCACGCAATCTGATTCCCGCTATCCACTTCACTGAAGGTCTGGAGGGTAGTAATGCGACCCTACATAAATTGGCAGAAGATGGTAAGAAGCAGTTTTCTGGAATAGAGTTACCAGGACGCACATTAGGAATTATTGGGTTAGGTGCGATAGGACGGCTAGTTGCAGATGCGGCCATTGGGCTCGGCATGAGAGTGATGGGTTACGATCCAGAAATAACTGTGGATGCAGCATGGAATCTATCATCAGAAGTAAAGAAGGCTACAAGTATTGAAAATCTACTACAGCACAGCGACTTCATAACTCTACACGTACCTTTGCTTGATGCAACACGTCTCCTGATTAATGATAAACGCGTTAGAAATATGAAGCGAGGCGCAATCCTGCTTAATTTCTCTCGTGAAGGTATTGTTGATGAAGATGCAGTACTGGCAGGGGTTGAGTCTGGCAATATAAAATACTATGTATGCGATTTTCCCAGTCAAAAACTTCAACATCATAAAGCGGTGATTACGTTACCTCACTTGGGCGCTTCCACACTAGAAGCAGAAGAAAATTGCGCAATAATGGTAGTAAAGCAGACAATGGATTATCTGGAAAATGGAAATATCATCAACACTGTTAATTTCCCAAACTTAACGATGGGGCGAGAATCCCCCTATCGAATGGCGGTAGCCAATTCTAATGTGCCTAATATGCTAGGACAGATTTCGACCAATATGGCAAAGGCTGGGCTTAACATTCACAATATGGGCAATAAGTCTCGTGGTGAGATGGCCTACACCTTAGTAGATGTAGATAGTCCAGTTCCACAAGAAACAATAGATAAAATTACAGCAATTCCTGGCGTGCTAATGGTGCGGTATTTGCCTGTGTTAGCTGACTAGTTTCTACAAACAAAGAACTGACTCTCAATGGCTGACCAATTTAGCAAAATCCGTGACGAGATAGATGCGATTGACGACGAGTTGCTCAACCTTGTAAACACGCGTGCCAACCTGGCAAAGCAGATTGGACAACTTAAAAAAGGGATAATCTATCGTCCTGATCGTGAAGCACAAATACTGGAACGCTTGCAGAAGCTTAATGTTGGGCCACTTACTCATAAGCATGTTACGCAGTTGTTCACTGAAATCATGTCATTATGTCGCTCAATGGAAGAACCTATGACTGTGGCCTATCTTGGCCCACAAGGAACTTTTTCGGAAGAAGCAGTGCTGAATCATTTCGGTAATACTGTAACAACACTGGCATGCGAATCAATAGATGAGGTATTTCATAGAGTTGAATCTGGTATGGCAAGTAATGGAATAGTGCCCGTAGAAAATTCCTATGAGGGCGCAGTGGGTAAAACATTAGATCTGCTATTACAAACCTCTCTAAAGATTTGTGGAGAAATTCAGTTACCCATACATCAGTGTTTACTCGCTCTACATGCTGACCCTAAATACATCAAAAAGATTTACTCTCACCCACAGTCACTAGCGCAATGTCATGAGTGGTTAAACACAAATTTTCCTCTCCCGAAGGTGAAACGAGTAATTTCAGCAAGTAATGCTCACGCAGCGATGATTGCTGCTGAAGATAAGAGTGTTGCTGCAATCGCCAGTAGAAAAGCTGCTGAAGTGTATAAACTATCTATATGTGCTGAAAATATTGAGGACGACCCCAGAAATACTACACGCTTTTTAGTAATTGGCACTCAGGACGTTGCTCCTTCTGGTAAAGATAAAACATCACTAGTTATGTCGGCCAAGAATATCCCTGGGGCAATACATGAACTATTATCACCTCTTGCACAGCATGACGTAAGTATGAGTCATTTAGAATCTCGCCCCTCCCGAGCTAGCCTATGGGAATATGTTTTCTTTGTGGACATAAAAGGTCATCTACAACATGAAAAAATTGCAAAGGCACTAGAAGAAATACGGGAAAAAGCAACGTTCCTGAAAATACTCGGGTCTTATCCTTCAGCATAATTTAGTTTTATATCCGCAAGTAAAACATAATAGCGCTGTTTCCAATTTCTTATTGTTTTCTGCATCTCTAATTTTCTATTCTTTATACTGCCTGCTCTATGAATCTTTGTGACCTTGCTCCTGAATATATTCACTCTATCGCACCTTACCAACCAGGCAAACCAATTTCTGAGTTAGCAAGGGAGATGAGGTTGGATGAAAATTCCATCATCAAACTTGCGTCTAATGAAAATCCATTTGGAACCAGTCCTCTGGCACTTGAAGCAATGAGAAAAGCGCTAGGTGAAGTAATGCGATACCCCGATGGTAGTGGCTTCGAATTAAAGAATGCATTATCAAAGAAGTATGCTGTAGACAATGACCAAATTGTGCTAGGTAACGGTTCCAATGACGTATTGGAGCTAGCAGCCAGAGTATTTTTGAAGCCAGGTGCTTCCGCAGTTTACTCACAGCATGCTTTCGCCGTTTATCCACTTGTAACTCAAGCAGCCGGAGCAAACGGTATCTCGGTTCCAGCCAAAAATTATGGTCATGATATCGATGCGATACTAGACGCTATAAAACCTGAAACTCGTGTGGTCTTTATTGCTAATCCGAATAATCCTACTGGTACGTTTCTATCTGCCACCGATCTTTTACGTTTTTTAAAACGAGTTTCTCAAGATGTACTGGTAGTATTAGATGAAGCCTACAATGAATATCTGCCAGAGATTTCAAGAGCTAATACCATTGTATGGTTGAGTAGCTTTCCTAATCTACTTATTACCCGTACTTTTTCTAAAATTTATGGCTTGGCTGGTATCCGTATAGGGTTTGGGCTTGCACATGCTAACGTTGCTGGGTTGATGAACCGAATACGTCAGCCATTTAATGTTAACAGCATAGGGCTCTCAGGTGCGTTGGCAGCAATAGATGACGTAGAATTCATTAGACGTTCTTATGAACTCAACCAAGCAGGAATGCTCCAAATAACCACTGGTCTGCGTCGACTTGGTCTTAAATATATTCCATCGTACGGCAATTTTTTGAGTTTCTGCGTGAATAATGGTAGAGCTACTGCCGTCTATCAACACCTATTGAAGCAGGGAGTTATCGTACGTCCAATTGGCATTTATGAGATGCCACAATTCCTACGTGTCACTATCGGCCTCGAATCCGAAAATCATAAATTTTTGCAATCACTAGAGAATGCAATTAAAGAAGATTAATTCCATTATCAAAACAATCGATACATTTATTAACAAATAATTGAAAACTGTAATAAGGAAGTCAAAGTTTCAGTGCTGGCATGTATACTCCTACTAGGAACAAGGGTCTGATTATAATCTTATGCCTGATAGCGCATGAGATATAGATTTCATTGAACTAATACTGAAATAAATATTTATTCAAGGTATGAAAGATACTATGCTCAATAAACTAGTAATTATTGGCGTCGGGTTGATTGGTGGCTCATTCGCGCTGGCTCTGCGAAAGGCAGGATTGGTTAAATATATTGTTGGCTTGGGACGAAGTCAGGAAAATCTGCAGTGTGCATTGGAACTTGGAATATTAGACGAGGTTACTGACAATTTTCCACGAGCACTAAAAAATGCAGATCTCGTATTACTTGCTGCACCTGTAGGACAAACTACTAATATTTTGGCCCAAATCGAACCTCACTTAGAATCTAAAACAGTTATTTCTGATGTGGGAAGCACTAAACAGGATGTCATTGCAGCGGCACGTTCTTCAATACCCAGACATTTAGAGAATTTTGTACCTGGTCATCCGATCGCCGGAGCAGAAATGAGTGGAGCAAATGCAGCGAATGCTGACTTATTCCAAGATAAGTATGTAATACTGACACCGTTAGATGAAACTAGTGCCGATGCATTAGAGAGTATAAAAAAGCTGTGGAAAGGTTGTGGTGCACATGTCTCACAAATGAAGCCCTATCAGCATGATGAAATTCTTGCCATGATGAGTCACCTTCCTCATATACTAGCATTCGCACTTATGAATCATACGTTCTCACCATGTACAGAAGAAAATTCAAATACCTTACTTTGTTTTGCCGGTAGTGGTTTTCGTGACTTTACTCGTATAGCAGGTAGTTCCCCAGAAATGTGGCGTGATATTTGCCTCGCAAATCGAGAGTTGTTACTTAACCAAATTGATGCCTACCAAAATGAGTTAACACGCATGCGTGGAATGCTGGAAAATAATGATGGATTAGCGCTAGAGAAAGCTTTCTTCGATGCACGTGTAGCACGACAAAAATGGTTGAAAGATAAACATTGAAGTATAAGCCCAGAATACTGCACATCACATTGGAATAAAATTAGCCCAAAGAGAAGGCACCTATATTCTTACGTAGCACTTTCGAATGCAAGTGTGTTGCTTAATCTGATAATATTGTAGTTTCAGATATGCAGTGCTCTATTATCCACAGCTAACGCAGCCTCATGTAATACTTCAGACAAAGAAGGGTGGGCGTGCACAATACGAGCAATATCTTCGCTGCTAGCAGAAAATTCAATCGCCACTACGGCTTCAGAGATCATCTCTGAAACATAGGGCCCAATCATATGAACACCCAGAATACGATCAGTATGAGCATCTGCAATGACTTTAACAAATCCGCTTGTTTCGCCTAATGCGCGCGCTCGCCCATTAGCCATAAAAGGAAACTGGCCGGCTTTATATTTAATTCCCGCAGTTTTCAATTCTTGCTCTGTCTTCCCCACCCAAGCAATCTCTGGTGAGGTATAAATTACCCAAGGAATAATATCAAGATTTACACTTGGAAGATTTTTTTCTTGCCCAGCGACATTTGCCGCTATTCCCTCTGCTACTGCTATGCCCTCCTCAGAAGCCTTGTGTGCCAGCATTGGCCCGCGCACAACATCGCCAACAGCATACACATTTAATAGATTCGTACGACAATGAGTATCTACTTGAATGCGACCACCATCATCAATTTCTAGGCCAACGGAATCCGCGCCTAATTTAGCTGAATTTGGAACCCGTCCAACCGATACTATCAACTTATCCACCTTTAATCTTTGCGCTTTAGCTTGAGCATCAAGATACTTCACTATGACAGTTTTCTTACCAGTTTTAATCTCGGTAATGTTAACGCTAGTTAGTATTTCTAACCCTAATTCCCTGGTGAATATTTTTTTTGCTTCTTTTGCTATTTGTTCATCAACGGCCGCAAGAAACTCTGGCATCGCTTCAAGAATGGTAACCTCTGATCCAAGCCTCCGCCAGACACTCGCCATTTCTAAACCAATCACTCCTGCGCCAATTATTCCTAATCTCTTAGGCACCTCAATCAATGCTAGCGCACCCTCATTGTCTAAAACACGCTCATTGTCTACTGCTATGGATGGTAACTGGCGTGGTGTCGAACCTGTGGCAATAATGATGTATTTTGCCTCAATCGTTTCTTCTTTAGCGTTGTTCTGTATTTTAACTTTCCAGTTTTTCTGGTCACTTTTATCCTTAACCAACGTTCCTTGTCCATGTATTGAAGTAACTTTATT
>SPBV01000274.1 GCA_004525885.1 Nitrosomonadales bacterium | reverse complement strand
ACCCATAACCGGATCAGCTACCCGGGCCCGCTGAAACCGTGTTGCGCGCGTGCGTGGCAACATGCCTTTCTTGACCAGCGCCCGCTTGCCGTCATACATGGCGCGTACTTCCAGACCATGCTCCGTTGCATACTCGGTAATGCGCTTTCCCGAGGCCTCGCAGGCCCGGACATGTTTTAGCCAATAGCGTTGGTGTTCTGTCAGTGAGATCTCAGGCGCTTCATCCATTGTAGTACTCCGCTATCGTTGAAAACGTATAGCGTGTATTGGATGGGGTCAGCCTGACAGAGTGAGGTTTATTTTGCGGTTACTAAGATGGATGACTTGGTGAGTAAAAGGAATTGCTACAGATTCTTGGCGCACGTTGTCTGCATCCATACTATGACTTCAATTGATTGAGACAAAAATTTGGTATTTTTCAATCACTCAAAAAAGTATAAACTTAACATTCTCCAAAAGTAACTGTTAGGTATCGTATGCCCGATGTAGTGGTTATGTTCTTTATATTAGGTATGGTCGCTGGTTTGGTTCAATCAGATTTGGAGATTCCAAAAGCTGCTTATGATGTTCTGAGCCTGTTGTTGATGCTCACTATTGGGCTCAAGGGTGGTATGTCCTTGCATGGAAATATCAACACAGGGCTTTTTATAGAACTGCTTGGCATTATGGCTTTGGGTTTTATTATCCCTTTAGTCATTTTCCCAATATTGCGATACCTTGTTGGTTTATCCCTGGCAAATAGTAGCAGTCTCGCTGCTCACTATGGTTCCGTTAGCGCTGGTACCTTTGCCGTAGCTTTAGCTTACGTTGAAGCTAATCATTTGATAACTGCGCCTCAAGTAACAATATATTTAGTATTATTGGAATTGCCAGCAATCATTGTTGGCATTTTACTGTACAGGCACTTTAGCGATCGCGGTGTAAAAGTTTCAACACACAATTTGTGGCATGAGTCGTTTACCAATCGTGGTGTGATTTTATTATTAGGAGGGGTCGTCATTGGAATAATGTACGGCCCACAAAATGCCTCGCCGGTGACGGATTTATTTACTGGTGCATTTAAAGGTGTACTTGCTTTGTTTTTATTGGAGATGGGACTCACTGCCGCTGAGACCCTGCGCCCCTTTCCCTGGAAGCATTTGCGATTGCTTATGTTTGCTATCTTAGCGCCTCCTATTCTTGCATGGTTCGGGATAGGAGTAGGGTCTGCGCTGGACCTGGATAGCGGCACAACAGTTATCCTGGCAAGCTTAACGGCCAGCGCTTCTTACATTGCCGCGCCCGTCGCCATTAAGAGTAGTATCGCTGATGCAGATATTGGTCTGGCAATGTTATGCTCGCTAGGCGTAACCTTTCCTTTTAACGTCATCGTTGGTATTGGTTTGTATCACTCCTGGATTGTTTGATATAAGGTTTTGATATTAATCTTACTTAGTTACCCCCTACTTTCTCTAAATGGACTTGAGGTAGAGCTATTAATAAAAAGCTATAGCTCTAATTGATGCTTTTTAAACTTATTTTAGTTCAATCGAGCTAACTGGATGAAAGTAAACATAACGATTAAATCTTAATCTACAGCGGCTGAATGCACCAACCTTACTGGTCCTCTTGTTCAATTCATACAATAGCTGAAACACGAGTCTGATATGCACCCCATCCACCGATGTGTATTCATGTTGGCGATTATCATCTTTAGCTTCGGGCAGGCGGTCGCCGAAAGCGAAAAGGTAATACCGCTGAATGGTGTAAGGCCGCTGTGGGAGGCCGGTATCGGAGGCTTTGCGGGCTCAGTACCCGACTATCCTGCAGCCGGACAAAATACTTTTCGTGCCTTAGCCCTTCCCTACCTGATCTACCGTGGCGACATCTTGCGTGTAGGCGGCGAAGAGAACCGGGGTGCGATAAGCGGTCGTTTTGTTAAAAACGACTGGCTTGAACTCGATGTCAGTCTCAGCGCTGCTTTTCCCGTCGATTCCAGCAGCAACAGTGCCCGTCGCGACATGCCGGATCTTGATTTTCTGTTCGGCATCGGTCCTCAATTGATATTCAAGCTAGTCAACGAACCCGGGCATAGAAGGCTGAATTTCAATTTACAGGCGCGTTCGATTTACTCGACGGATTTTTCATCAATTAACCATCGTGGTTACGTTTTAAACCCGGAATTCAATTACACCCATGAACATGTAACCGATCTGGACCTTAAAGTATTCACCAGCGCGGGGCCAATATTTGCCACTGAAAAACTGATGGACTATTTCTATGAAGTAGACGATCAATACGTTACACCTTCACGCCAGGCCTATGATGCCGATGCAGGTTATCTCGGCTCAAACATTACCCTTGGTGTATCAAAGCGTTTCAATAACCGGTTTCGCCTGATACTCGGCACCCGGCTTGGCCTCCATCATGGCGCCACCAACGACGATAGCCCCTTGTTCAGGGGAAAACTGAACCTGGGCATTTTTACGGCATTCACCTGGTCCTTTAAACAGAGTGAACTTCCAGCACGTTGAATGGGTTCCCTGCCTCGTCCAACGTCACCGTATGACAGTCCCGGCGTGGCCGCCTATGATGCTGACGCCGTTGATTAGATGAAACGAAACCGCTCGATCTCCAAGTATGTGATTCCGGCCCTGGTCAGGCTTGTAAACGCCTTGT
>SPBV01000211.1 GCA_004525885.1 Nitrosomonadales bacterium | reverse complement strand
ATTTTAGTTAGTACTTCTGCGACCGTTCTACCCATTTCGGCAGGAGATTCACTGATGGTGACACCTAGTTCTTTTAGTATAGAAATTTTTTCTGCAGCACTTTCTCCCACTGATGAAATAATTGCTCCTGCATGTCCCATACGTTTACCTTCTGGTGCAGTTAAACCGGCAATATAAGCAATTAGCGGTTTACTTAAATAATTTTTAGAAAACCCCCCAGCTTCTACTTCTTGTGGGCCACCAATCTCTCCGATCATAAGTATCACCTTTGTTTCAGAATCCGATTCAAATCTTTCTAAAATATCACGATATGAACTCCCAGTAATTGGATCACCACCAATACCTACTGATGTTGAAATACCAATACCTAATATTCTCATCTGATCAGCAGCCTCATAGCCCAAGGTTCCCGAACGGCCAATAATCCCAACATTTCCTTGAATATAAATATGGCCGGGCATAATCCCTAACATTGAACGTCCGGGACTGATTGTCCCAGCGCAGTTTGGGCCTGTTAGCAACATTCTCTGTTCTTTAGGAAAGCGACGAAGATAACTTTTCACAGTCATCATGTCCTGGGTAGGAATACCATCAGTAATTGCCACACAATATCTTATACCAGCATCAGCTGCCTCCATAATTGAGTCAGCAGCAAATGCAGGTGGAACAAATATTATGCTTGCCTCAGCTCCGACCTGCTGCACAGCTTCCTTTACCGTATTAAAAATTGGTAGGCCTAGGTGCTGCTGGCCTCCTTTTCCAGGCGTAACACCACCTACTACATTGGAACCGTAGTTAATCATGTCCTGGGCATGAAACGTACCAATTTTTCCTGTAAACCCTTGAACAATAATACGCGTTTCTTCGTTAATTAAAATTGACATTCTGCTTTCCTCTAGTATCCTCTTGCAACTACTTCATTACGGGCTTGAACAACCTTCTCAGCTGCTTCGGCTAATGTTTCTGCCATAATGATAGGTAGTCCACTCTCAGTAATTATCTGACGACCTAGGGCCACATTTGTACCAGACAAACGTACAACCAATGTTATTTTCATATCGATATTTTTAAGTGCTTGTATAACCCCTTCTGCAATCCAGTCACAACGATTAATGCCAGCAAAAATGTTGACCAGCAGAGCTTTAATATTTTTATCAGCTAAAACTAAACGAAATGCCTTTTCTGTGCGTTCGGCCGATGCACCCCCACCAACATCAAGAAAATTGGCAGGCTCACCACCAACTAACTTAATCATGTCCATAGTAGCCATAGCTAAACCTGCACCGTTAATCATACAACCGATGTCTCCATTTAGACCTACGTAGCTCAAACCGTGATCTGCAGCTGCAATTTCACGATCATTTCCTTGGGTTTTATCACGTAACTCAGCAATTTTATGGCGGCGAAACAAAGCGTTCTCATCAAAACTCATTTTTGCATCTAATGCGACTAGCTCATTGCTTTTAGTTACTACAAGTGGGTTAATTTCTAACATATTTGCATCAAGGTCACGTAGGGCACGGTAGCAACCTCTAATCGTTTTAACGCCATGAGTTAATAGTTGAGTAGTTTCTAGGCCTAAAGCAAAAACCATTGTACGTGCTTGAAAATCTTGTAGGCCGACAGCAGGTTCAATATAAATTTTATGTATTGACTTAGGGTCTGTTTCCGCTAACTTTTCAATTTCTACGCCCCCCTGAGCAGAACCTATCATAACTATACACTCGGAGCCTCGATCAACTAGAAAGCATAGATATAGTTCCTTAGCAATATCTGTTCCTGCCTCAATATAAACTCTAGAACAAATTTTCCCTGTTGGACCAGACTGATGGGTAACTATTTTTTTTCCCAATAATTCTTCTGCTGCTATCTCAACTTCATCGTGAGTCTTACATATTTTGATACCACCAGCTTTGCCACGCGCACCTGAATGAATCTGTGCCTTTACTACCCAAGTATTGCTATTTACTTCTCTAGCCCTTTGTACCGCCTCTTCGGGGCTGTAGGCTAGCCCGCCATCTACTATCTTGACGCCATATTCTGCTAAAATTTCTTTTGCTTGATATTCATGGATGTCCAATGTCTCACCCTTATTTAAAGAAACAGTAAAAAAATAAACTCTTTGTTGGTTTTTAGATTCTGGTTTCTATTTTTTCCTGGCGATTGCCTCTGCTACTTCTACTATGTTGTTAGCCATTCTTGCTGAAGCAGCATCAATTAATCGCCCATCTAAAGCGGCCGCCCCTTTTCCTTGTGCAGCAGCTTCATCTAGTGCAGTTAAGATTCGTTTTGCTTTATCAACTTCTGCAGCTGGTGGTGTAAAAACTTCATTTGCAAGAGTAACTTGTGACGGATGGATTGCCCATTTACCTTCAATACCTAGCGCTGCTGCTCTTCTGGCAGCTAGTTTATATCCTTCTGGATCTTTTATGTCGCCAAAGGGACCATCAATAGGACGTAAAGCATAAGCACGGCAGGCAACTGTCATTCGACTGATAGCTGAATTCCATTGATCACCCGGATACTCTGGATTAAGACCACCAATGTTAGTTGTTCTAGCACGATTGCTGGCTGCATAGTCTGCTACACCAAAATGTAAGGCCTCAAGACGACCCGAGGCTCCGTTGCGAGCAATGTCTTCGACATTGGACATACCTAAAGCCGTTTCGATCAAAGCCTCAATCCCGATCTTGTTTTTTAACCCCTGTTGAATTTCTAACTGGTTTAGCATAGCTTCAACCATATAAATATCGGAGTAAACGCCCACCTTTGGAACTAGGATGGTATCTAATTTGTGGCCAGCTTGTTCAATTAGATCAACTACATCACGGACCATAAATTGAGTATCTAAGCCATTGATTCGCACTGAAAGAGATACTCCATATCCTTTCCAGTCCAAATCATTAATAGCTTCTATAATATTTTTACGAGCCTGTATTTTATCATCAGGAGCAACTGCATCCTCAAGATCAAGAAAAACGAAATCCGCTCCACTTTTCATCGCCTTCTCAAACATGTTTGGATTTGAACCTGGCACAGCTAATTCGCAGCGCTGTACTCGTAAAACAGAAGCCTCATGTAATGTATGACTCATTTATTTATTCCTTATCGGCGCACTATTAAATATGGGAGCTGCCCTTATTGGGAAGTTATCTACCCTAAAATAAATAAAATACACTTATATTTTATTCGAACAACACGCCATTCTACTTTTCGAGAACATAATGTCAATTTTTTACTTGAAATTATGAGAAACTTGGATTTATTTCTACAACTATTATTTAGACACTACGGCTCTTTGAAACAGCGAATATTAGAGAGTATGTTAATATAATTGAGTACTACAAAATTAAGATATCTCCATCCAATTCTTGTTTTTAGTTAGCACTTGAGTTCGTAAGATACCGCATTAAATAGGGCTGAACACATTTTGTAGATGCGTTAGTGCGCATCTCTTCTTTTTGTATAAATGTTTTTGAATCAATATGAAGTTTGACCCTACCACATTCATCTTGTTATAATTTGTCCTTACTGGCGCGGGGTGGAGCAGTCTGGCAGCTCGTCGGGCTCATAACCCGAAGGTCGTAGGTTCAAATCCTGCCCCCGCAACCAAT
>SPBV01000331.1 GCA_004525885.1 Nitrosomonadales bacterium | reverse complement strand
CTGGAATAAATCACGGGCCCAGTACGAGTCGTTACCGGTCAAACCTTTGAGTGTTCCGGAGCTAATCATCTCGTCGGCGTTGGGCTCATCCATAACTGCCCACCGCACACCGTCGCCTGCGCGCGCCATCTCAGGGTTTGCAGTTCCTAGGTTAGTCTTCTTACCTGTGAGAAGAGATGTGCTGAATTTGACGGCTAGTTTACCCAACATCTTCTCAAATAATGTCTGCGTAACAGTCTTGCCATTGTTACCCTCGCCTGTCCAGAAGAGAATGACTTTATGGTGGTTACCGCCCACAAAGACATGACATGCTTGATCGAGAAAATAATTGCGTACTTCTCGATCTGGAAAGACCTTCTGAAAATAGTCGTCCACTTCCATGACGTCGTGGTGATCAACTGATCCATAATTCACGTACTCGATGGGTAACGCAACCGAGATGTAATCTTCAGGATTTCCGTCCCTAAAGATGTCATTCTCAAAGTCGTAAATTCCGTTCTTAAAGGCAACGAGATACGGATTTTTGTTCAAAAGGTTATAAAAGTCGGGGTTGTAGAATACTTCCTGAGATTCCCTCATCACGTGATTTTTGAATGGCGTGGCCTTACATTGCCTAATGAGGGCGTTCATAGTCTTAATTTTCTTTTCATAGTTTTTTACCTCTGGATCGGTGTGTTCAAGACCCGCCAGAGATTCTTTGGCGTCTCGTAGCTTACCCTTCAGTTGTTTGAGGACAATACCGTTTTCATCTGAAATGCGCTCGCGAAGATTTGTACCCTTGTCAATTGACTTCCAGATGTGATCATTGTAGCCATACCATTCAGTATTGCTAATTGATGCGCAAACAAATTCATTCCCGTACTCATTGTGCAAGATCTTGGCAACGTCGGTATGTGCTCCATTCACGGCCTCAACGACGAGGTTGTTTGTCTTTGCGTTAATCATCTCTTCGTATGCATCTGGACTATCTTGTTTAGCGAAATATTTGAGCGTGCCAATGGTGAAATTATTGGGACGCATCTTACCCCACAGTGATAAACACTCGCTTTCTTCGAACTTATCGCTTTGATCTGAGAATTCTAGCCACAATAGGAAACCATCATCGTCACCCCCACTGATTTGCCAGAGACAATACCCGACGCGTAGCCATGTGTCTCGAGCGTCCGCTCGAGAAGCATTCATCATACCAATGAGCTCACGAGCCTCCTGGATCTGCTTTTCAATGGAATCGTTGGCGTATTGTTTGCGCTTTTGCTTTACCTTCTCAAAAATCTTCATAAGAGGAGTAGTTACGCTTGGTTTCGGGTTGTAGAAATACTTGTCGTACCTGTCATATAAAAAAATTGAAAGAATACGCGGTAGCATCTCCATTACCTTCTGCTCGCAATTTACGTCGGCCGCAGTTTCGCCCGGATATTTGCTGCAAACGTAATCACCAAGACCTTCATTCATGGGGACCTCTTTAGCGTCCTTGAGGAAACATTTAGTGGCCTTGTATGGAGCATTATTTTGCTTCATAGATCCGTAAAGAAGCCAATGAACATTAATTGAATTGGTGTCTAGGAAATCAGTGGCGCCAATGTTATCAAAGAGACCGTTGATGCGCTCATTCACTTTGGGAATGATGTAAACCTCTTGTACTTTTTTGTCCAGGAACAGTTTGGGAAATTGGAGATGAAAGCCATTTTTAATGTACTTCTCACCGCCAATCTCTGTCTCGTATGGTTGCTTTTCTAGCAACAAACATGTGTATGCGGCATCACGTTTATCCGCGTCTACATCCTCAAAGTCTACAACCTCGGTAATAGCATGCTGGTATGCGTTTACAATTGCGCTAACCTGATCGTCAGTGTAGAGATGAGGTCGTTGTTCGTCTTCGGTCGAAAGGATGGACTTCTTGACCCTGAGATCAATATCGACGAGTAAAGGCGACTCCTTACCAGGATTCTCGGCAAGGTACATCGGACTCTTCTGGGAAAGAGCTCTATTGTAAGCTATCCAGAAGGGCTGCATCTTAGACCCAATGGCGAAAACACCTCTGATGTTCCCACCCATCGATACGTGGGTGTGATCAGGGTCATTGGGTGCCCTCACTG
>SPBV01000201.1 GCA_004525885.1 Nitrosomonadales bacterium | reverse complement strand
TTCAAACTCAGCACATACTTCGCTCTTGCTTTTGCCTCGCATCATTGCCTCAGTTTGAGCAAAAAAATTTGCCAGCAACAAATGATGATGATCACCAATAGGATTATGGCTTATGCAGGGAGCCAGAAAATCTGCCGGGATAACTTGCGTTCCTTGGTGTAATAATTGGTAGAAAGCATGTTGGCCATTGGTTCCAGATTCTCCCCACACTACAGTTCCGGTACTATAATCCACTTCATTACCATTTCGATCTGTCCGCTTACCATTACTTTCCATCTCTAGTTGTTGCAGGTAGGCCGGAAACCGGTGCAAAGATTGGTCGTAAGGTAAAACTGCATGGGATTTGGTGCCAAAGAAGTTGATTTGCCAAATTCCGATGAGACCGAGTATAACCGGTAGGTTCTTTTCCATGGGAGTAGTAATGAAATGCTGATCCATTTCTCTAGCACCCTTAAGTAACAAATAAAAATTCTCCATGCCAATCGCAATCGCAATAGACAAACCAATTGCCGACCACAATGAATATCTCCCACCCACCCAGTTCCAGAACTCAAACATATTGTCAGAGTCGATGCCGAATTTCTCTACCTCCATACGATTTGTAGAAACTGCAACAAAGTGGCCCGAAACATCTTTTTCACTACCACCCTGATCAAGAAACCACTCGCGTGCAGCACGCGCATTGGCCATGGTTTCCTGTGTGGTAAAAGTCTTTGAAGCAATAATAAATAGCGTAGTTGCTGGATTCAATCTTCGTAAAGTTGTAGACAATTGAGTCCCATCAATATTCGAAACAAAATGTGGAGTAATATGATTCGAGCTATAAGGCTTAAGTGCCTCAGTCACCATCACTGGCCCTAAATCAGAGCCGCCAATACCAATGTTGACAACATCAGTGAAAGCATGTCCTGAGTAACCTTTAAGCTTGCCGTTCCGGATGGAAGACGAAAATTTATCCATTTTTGTTAATACTCGTCTAACGTCAAGCATAATATCTACGCCATCTAACATCAATGGATGCTCCCCTCGCAATGCGCTATGAAGAGCAGCATGATTCTCCGTGGAATTTATTTTCTCGCCACGAAACATCCTTGAAATCCAGTCTTCCAACCTTTGTTGGCGGGCAAGTGCCAGCAACAAGTTAATTGTCTTGAGGCAAATGGGATGCTTTGAATAATCCATTAAAATATCATTGAACTTCAATGAAAAACTATTAAACCGTTGTGGATCCTGATCAAACAATTCGCGCAAATGCTCCTGCGCCATAACTGACTGGTGAGCCTGCAAAGAAAGCCAAGCATTGGATAAAGTTAATGTAGACATATCTCTCTTCGTGCTTATCGTGAAAAATTACTTCTCCAGAAGCGCCCATATTTCTATAGTGATGCCAGATTTTATTCCTAATACACAAAACTTCCAGCGCATTGTTCTCACTACCAGATTTCCTCATTTACTTTATATTTATATATCCCTCCTTAGCTTATCGAGCCCGCAGCAGAAAGAGTATACCCTCCAGCTTTTCGCATCACTTAGGATTCCACCAAAAGACAGTAAATCACTGGTATAAAATATTCTTTCCTAGTTAGAAATATTATATTTCACTCATGAACAATACACCTGAAGGAAACATGTTTCTTGCTTCAGGTAACGCCTACGACTATCTAGGTAGTCAAATAACTGCTCCATTAGTATTGCTTCTTGGAATAATTAAATTAGATGGACATACAAAATTCTTTGACTTAGATCATATATATGAATTATAACTTGCTTAGTACTGTTGGTCCGGAACAAGTTCACTATTAAAAATAGTGGCATAATGATCGAATATAGGCAAATAAAAAGGTATGGTTATGGAAGACAAAGAATGTATTCATACAAGTACTTGCCCGATAAAAGATGAAACAGATCCCCCTTATTACGGTCACTTAGCACGTAGTTCTATAGCCCTGATACTTGCAGGTGGACGGGGCAGTCGCTTGCATCATCTGACTGACTGGCGAGCAAAACCTGCAGTGCCATTCGGGGGCAAGTTTCGCATCATTGATTTTCCTCTCTCCAACTGTGTCAACTCAGGTATTCGACGTATCGGAGTTGCCACCCAATACAAGTCACAGAGTCTAGTTCGTCATATTCAGTACGGTTGGAGTTTTCTTGATGGACGATTCAAAGAATTCGTCGAGCTGCTGCCGGCACAACAAATGTCAGGAGAAAGTTGGTACGAAGGGACTGCCGATGCAGTCTTTCAGAATATCGATATCTTACGTCGACATAACCCGAAATATGTACTAATTCTAGGTGGTGATCACGTCTACAAAATGGATTACAGCAAATTAATAGCTGATCATGTTAAGAAATCTGCTGACATGACTATAGCTTGCCTGACTATCCCGCAAGAAGAAACGAGTGGATTTGGTATCATGAGTGTTGACGAAGAATGGCGCATCAATAGTTTTACAGAAAAACCTAAACCGGAAGATGCCACGCCTATTCCAGGCAAACCGGGACAGGCACTTGCTAGCATGGGCATATATGTGTTCAACGCATCGTTTCTTTTCGAACAATTGGTTCGTGACCATAACGAAAAAGATTCGTCTCACGATTTTGCAAAGGATCTGATCCCTTATCAGGTGCCTCGCTTTAGGATATTCGCCCACCGTTTCATAGACAGCTGTGTCAACATAGCCTCTTCTGGGGAACCGTACTGGAGAGACGTGGGTACAATAGATGCTTATTGGGAAGCTAATATTGATCTCACTTCCGTAATTCCAGATCTCAACCTATATGATGATGATTGGCCGATCTGGACACACCAAGAACAATTGCCTCCTGCCAAATTTATTCTTGCAAAAAAAGGCCGGCTAGGTCAAGCAGTAAATTCAATGGTATCAGGTGGTTGTATTATAAGTGGCTCAACAGTGTGCAACTCTCTACTATTTTCTAACGTGCATATACACAGCTACTGTAATATTGAGGAATCAGTGATACTTCCCAACGTAGAAATCGGCCGAAATGTACATTTTAAGCGAGTGGTGGTGGACAAAAATTGTGTGATTCCAGAAGGGTTGAATGTAGGGTTCGATCGGGAAGAAGACCGCAAACGGTTTTATGTCACCGATAAAGGCATTACACTCATTACCCCGGAAATGTTAGGGCAAAGAAAACACTTTGTTAAATAAACCAAATGGAATCGGTTTAAAGTCATGAGTTTCACGTACTGCAAATAATTTTTGGCAATAATTGATCCGTTTGTTTACGCTTCCATAAACTATACAGCTATAGAACCTGCGTTACTGAATTACCAAAACTATTTCGATTACCACAGACGAGATATAATCGTAAAAGTTTAGTTTCCGTGATTTAGGAGGTTGGAAACAAGAGTATGAAAAACCTTCTTGCTTGATACTTCACTTGGGTTTTGATCTGCTGCAATGCATTTATCATCAGTTATTTCGTCGCAAAATTGACGGTAGCCAAACCAATCCTTATTGTAATCAGGTATGCGCTCTTGAGGCACATCATATTTAAAATCTTCTACCGCCTCTTGCATTGCAGGTAACCTATCACGCAAGTACGCACCTATATCTTTAGGCCAGTTAACAGGCTCTGGATACAGGCCAGATAATATTGAGTGAATAGACAAACGAAATCTTTTAGCAGCAATAGAACGAAGTTTCCGAATGTAAAGTTCATATATTCCAGCACAAGTGATAGCCGCTGCAAGCAAAACCAATGGCCACATTGGCACTTCGGTGAAGTAACCTGATATTTGATTGAGATATACGTCCATATTATTC
>SPBV01000093.1 GCA_004525885.1 Nitrosomonadales bacterium | reverse complement strand
TGTACATTTCTAATTTATTCTTTTAACAGCTATACATACTGAGTTCCAGGGAATTTCGAGAATAAACCTTGTGTAATTTTTAACAGCAGCCACTTTTTTAAGAGGTTCTTCCTGGAGAGCAACACATTTTTTATTCATAGATTAAGAATCTCCCAAATTAGCGATTAGAATCCATTGCAATTCCAGTGCACAAACAGGCAGTTAGAATTATTTGCAATGATAAGAGGGGGTAATATAAATAATGAATGGCTGCTTTAGTTGGTAGTGCTTACTAACCAACTTATCATCCCATCAAAATCAGAAAAAAAGCAGTAAATATAATTGCGATTATGCCGCATAATCGCAATGGCAAATCTTGATCTATCCTTAGAATATCAGATGAAGTTCCAAATGCAGCCCTACATGTGCGTGGCACAGGCATTGTCTCCAGATCCTCAATTTCTAATGCTAGGTTACTATCATAATTATTAGCCATTATTTATAACCTCCTCGTCATAATACATACCTGTTTTCAGTATCGCTTCTAATCTACTACTTCTGATAGAAGGCAGTGCAATCATAGGATAATCACGCTAAATAAAATATTCTGTAAAAAAACTCACATCATGAAAAAAATACTGCAGGTATTTACCATAAATAGGCGGAGTTGGTTCAAAGAACCCATGCAACCATTCTAATTGCTGGCGTTTCTTTATGATTGTGCCAAAGCCATGACGTTGAATCCCAATCAAAATAAAAGATAGTTTGATAAGTTTAGATAGACGACATCTGACAATTGATACCCTACTTGTAGGTTCGTCCCTAAGAGCCTAATTAAACTGCCCAGCATATAGCCAGCCTATCCCGAATATTTGCATGGATCGAATCCTAATGCTGTTACTTGACCGGGTAGATAAGCTAAATAGCTGTTGTAAGATGGACAAGATTAGAGGTCGTATTCATTTCGAAAAAGGCTTTTTCGCTAGTGAGATAGTTTGAGATAATTCCCGGGAAATTTATTTCCAGAAAAATCGTGACAAATATTCATGTCACTGAAATGGTTATATTTTTCATATTGATTTTTCTGGAGAAGTTGCTAGGTAAACTTAGCTTTGACCATTATTTAAGCTAATAACAGCAATTAGTTGTTCAAATATTAGATTCAACTGGATCGCAACAAAATAAAGAAGTATCAAGCGCCTATAAACTTTAGCTATTTTGTATGATTGTTTTTCAAAGGTTATTTTCGGCTAGTTTG
Organism: Nitrosomonadales bacterium; assembly: GCA_004525885.1. Lineage (GTDB taxonomy): Bacteria > Pseudomonadota > Gammaproteobacteria > Burkholderiales > Nitrosomonadaceae > BJGV01. The sequence goes on along the minus strand of SPBV01000093.1, from coordinate 5,670 downwards.
TGCCAGGGTAATCATTTGTGGAGAACTTTTTCACCAAATTAGATGCTCGTACAAATAAGTCTATTAAGTCCTTATAAATAAAAGAATATAGTTTTTATTATTCATTACAATCCCAGCCTATTTATTGCAAGCTATTAATAATTGTTGGTATTTGACGTTATTAATAAATATTGATACAAATAACAAGGTATAAAAATGGCGATGACGCAGTTAGAGGCAAAGAACGCAAAGGCAGTTGATAGGCCGTTGAAACTATCAGATGGGGGCGGATTATACTTACTAGTACACTCTTTGAATCCAAATCATTCAAAGTATTGGAGGCTTGCCTATCGCTTTGCAGGGAAGCAAAAAACGCTAGCACTAGGTGTGTACCCAGAAATAAGTTTAGCTATTGCACGAGAACGGCGTGAAAAGGCGCGCAAGCTATTAGCAAATGGCGCAGATCCAAGCAATACCAAAAAAGCAAAAAAAATTTCATCTCGAGTATTATCAGACGATAGTTTTGAGATTGTCGCCCGAGAATGGTTCATGGGTCGGGTGCCTAATTGGAAAGAAAGCCAATCAAGCAAGATTATTTCCCAATTTGAAAGAGATATTTTTCCATGGTTAGGAGCGCGCCCTGTAGATAAAATAATTTCGCCAGTATTGCTAACAGCAATTAAGCGTATAGAAAACCGTGGAGCTCGAGAAACCGCACATCGCACCCTTACGTATTGTGAGCAGATATTTTACTATGCTATAGCAACAGGACGTACGCTACGTGATCCCGCATCTGGTTTGCGAAGCCAAATATCTCCTTTAAAATCAAAAATAACCACGAGCCACAGGTTTTTGACTCGAAGCTTGTAGATAACCATTTGTGCTATATAGACAATAGAAAAATATCAAGTAGCCTTCATAGTGCGTTAGTTTTTACTGATAGCATAGCTAACAACAATGGTAAAAAAAGTTACATGTTTAAGAACATGCAATCATGATGTAATTGTTGGTGTATTTGTTGGTATGTTTAAAGTAAATAATAGTTAGCACATTGAAAAGAAATAATTTTTAAAGTGAGATAAGGTATGGGTTGTGGTCAGTGAAATAATACTATCGTTATTAGGACGATCATTTACTTAGCTAAATAACCCTTTCGATTTCTTATTTAAATTTTTACCACAGATTGCACAAAAGAAAGAAGAGAAGGCGCTACATTGATAGGAGAGTATGAGTTTATGTCAGACAGAATCTTCACTATAAACAGTCTTAAACTGTTTTTATCTTGGAATGCGTATAAATAGATTGCTAACACGGATGGTAATAAGTTATGTTTTTAAAGATTTGAATCTAATAAGGGTGGCAATAAGTCACATTATATGAAATTCTATGCGTGGCAATTTGTTGGTATATTTATTGGTATATTTTAAAGATATAACATATAGCGTTATGTAGTGTAGGATTTAAACAGTAGATTTATTCCTGCTTATACGAAACCAACAAGAAGAGCTAATCCAATTAGTAGCATAGCGACTGCAACTGTGGCTCGTACTGCCTTGAGCGTGACCTTTTGAAGAAATTTCTTGCCAACAATCGTTCCGCCGAATGCACAAATCGTTCCCACAATGATCGGAATGGTAAGCCCTTGAGATTTTGTGATGGGGCCAGAAAGAATTCCTATTCCGTAGACTATTAAACGAGTTGCGTCAACGAGGATAGCTGAAACTACACCAGTAGCCACGAAAGCATTCTTAGACAAACCAGCCTTAAGTAGAAAGGCTGAGCGCAGTGCGCCTTGATTTCCAGATAAACCACCAAAAAACCCAGATAAGACCCCTCCTAGTGGCAACCATTTGGGCGGCATCGCTATCTGCTGAAACCATGGTGAGAGTTCGAATAACGCAAAGAAAACAATCAGGAAGCCGATCACTGTTTTGATGACCGTAAGTTTAAATATTGATTCACCAAGCGTATAGCTGCCTATTATGAGCATTTGATCGAATATGTGGAGTAGAGCAGCACCAGCCAGTGCAGCCAGTGCGGCAGGAATACCAAAATGGATAACTACGGACCAATTAGCATGTTTTGCCATCAAGCTAAACTTGAAGATGTTATTGGCAAAATGCACTACTGCAGTTGCCGTGATAGCAAAAGAAATCGGAAAAAATAGTGCAAAAACAGGCATCAAGACAGTTCCAAGCCCAAAACCTGAGAACAGAGTTAGCACCGAAGCCAGAAATGCAATACCCCCAATCAAGAAGAGCTCCATGATGATTTTTTACATAAGTATTTGTATAGTGGTTGAGTATAATCCTTATCTTGAGCATTCGGATCCGCTGTATTTACTGCTAGTCAATTTTAAAATGGGATAGCAATAAAATACTCACATAAAGTATATCGCCGGTTAAAAATAATCATTTTATTTAAGATTTGCAGTCTTGAATGACTGGTTCTATGCATCTTACAATACATTTAATGATTCTATTCATAGGTGTAATATTTATGATAGACAGCCTCAAACTGGTTGCAGCAGAGGGAGTTGGCTCTGAACAAACAGTTTGTGGCGCTTTACGAGAACCACTAGCATTTTGGTTGTGGCAGCGCATGGCAGGGAGACCTGAAGAGTCTAGCATCGCACATGTACAAAACTTCCAATCCATTCAGTTTATTGCCAGAGATGGCGTTATTCTTAGCGGTTACAAGCTCGCTGCGCGTGTGCCTAGGGGATATATTCTGGTTGCGCAAGGAAATGCTATGCTGGTAGACCAGCTGATTGTCGATTTAGAGTTGTTCCTGGAGCATGGGTTTGATGTCTATCTCTATGATTACAGAGGTTACGGTCTATCCGAAGGTAAGAGTCGTCTCGCTACAATTATTGCAGATTACACGGATATTGTTGCCCATTTAAATAGCTTGGGTTATACCAGGCGCTTTATGTACGGGATCTCTATGGGTGGGGTAATATTACTTAATGTCGTAGGACGCAGTGCTAGTTTCGATGCAGCTGTCATTGATTCTTCGCCAAGTTACATATCTAATTATGGTTGCCCAGATAAGTATAATCCAATGCAACACCTACCCCAAGACAGTTCTCATATAATGATTATTTCTGGTGTACGTGACCTTATTGTCAGTCCAATACAAATGGCAGAGTTAATTCGTATAGGGGCAAGCCGTGGGGCACATATATTTAGGGATATTGAGTTTTCCCACCCATTTCAAGACCGGTTACCCGAGATTCATAAGCGTAGGTTAAATGAGGTTACGCGTTTTTTCATTCAAGAATCAGTAGATTAAGAAAATTGTGGTGGGGAAATATGGTGCTAAGATTGTATAGAGTTACCCAGAAAAACACTTGCACTTACATTATCCATCTGAGATACAGATGGAATAATTATTAAAAATGGAGAGCTCTACATGAAAAATTACTATTTTATTGGCCTTATTCTTATTTTAGTGTTCCAAAGTGTACAGGCAGATGAACTAAAAATTGGATCTGTTACCTTGTCGCCCGGAATGGAGCAAGATGACGCGTTGGAGAAACTTCGTTCTCATTTTCATATAGTTAAAGTTTCAGGTGCCGAAAGTATGTTTTTCGTATTAGAGGATGAAGCAGATAAGGCTCGACATATAGCTAGCCTAGCATTTCAAAATGGTCAAATTTCTTGGATAGAGAGAAATTGGGGAGATTTTTCCGGTAGGATAAGCCCTGTCGAAGTTACCAAAGCACTTTTATCCGCCATGGATAGTGCTACGGTCTCTTCGGGATCATCTGTAGAAATTAGCACTAGTGTTAAGCGAAGCCATGGCGCAGAGTTCAAGTCAGTTCATTTCGTTTTTCCAGGCCGCAAAATTATAGTGGTTACAACGAATGGTGATGTTGAGCGCGGGCAACATGTGCGTATTTATGAAAGGGTCGATAACAATGATGCGCAACACTTCGATAATTAGCTTTCACCAGTAGTAGTGCCTTGTGACCTAGACTGCTCAGATATAGATACTTTGCCACAGAATCACCTGGTAGGAGGGGTATCTTAGAGAAAAATAGCAAAACATGATTGGGGACACAATTTTTTTCTGTAATATTGATGACGCACACTCTAGTAAGATCATAAATATATATATCTCAAGTACATATGAAGAATAATGTGGTGAAGTCACATATGATCTTTAGCGTGATGTAGAGGCGGAGACTATGGTGTTCTTTTTATTGAAGAAAACCAACAGTATCACAAGAACAAATAAGAATATACCCAATGTTCCAAGCATAAACATTGATATTAGCAGTTGTACCTAGTGCGGTATAAAAAACATTGTTTCTAGGTGACCTGCCTATTCTCACAGGTTAACTAGTAGTCGGCTTCCCGTAATTCATCTAGAATGGAGCATCGTATGCGTTGAGCTGCATAACTCTCAAATTGTCGCCCATGAGAGCCTTCGTAACGTTTGATCGCATCTAGCAAACCAATCATTCCTGCCTGAATAAGGTCATCCACTTGTACAGAGGCAGGTAACCTGGTCATCATATAGTAGGTAATACGCTTCACTAGTGGCGTAAATTTTTCAACAAATTCTTTTTGATTTATTGTTTCTACAGTGGTAGTTATAGTGGCGGTATTCATAGTAGTAGTCTTTCTGTCAAATTGTTATGCCAAAATGGCTAATGAGAACTTGTGCTATGTTAAATTTTCAATATATTTTTTTATTTATAAATGCAAGCTAATGCCTATATATGCGCCCCAAACTGTACTAAGGATTATTGCGAATCCAAGGGCGATATTTGTCATATCTTCACCCTTTTTTTTCCACCAGCTGAGATTTTGTTGAGTATAATTGTGTCGTGGCATTGCCCATCTCCTTATTAACTTATTGAATTAAAGAGTAATTACACATTTACTATTATTGTTTACAGTTCTTATATTTTTTTCGCAATCTTGTGCCATTCTTTGTGTGTAAACGATTTGAGATGTTTGCATCCATTCATCTGTCCTATTTAGACTCTCTTCTACATTTCTGTTCCCTTGGCTAGAAGCAAGGTTGAACCACATTCGTGCACGGATGTGATCTTGAGTTAAACCTTTACCTTCTTCATACATTCAACCAGGATTATTTTGTGCATTTACCTTTCCCTAACTAGCTAACGGGTGGAGTATTGCTAGAGCCTTAGCATAATTACCTTTCTTATATTTTCTATTCCATCTTCAATGCTGCCTGCTCTAGCAACATTGCTGCATAGCAATAATATTGTGGCTACAAATAGAATCTATTTTTTTGTTTTATTTTTAATAAATTCCTCAATAACTGTAGAACGAGATTGAGTGTGCCTAACTTTAGTTGGAAGATGATTTCAATGTTTTATCCACACTATTTGTTTTTTATTAATTTTATATATTTGCATAAAAATGCACGTATAGCATATTATATACGTCTAATATGCTATACGTGCATTTTTATAAGGATCCATCTGTGTCAATTACTACTGTGGCAGAATTAATTCGAACCGCACGAAACGAGTATAGTCAAAAGGAATTCGCCCAAAAACTTGGGGTCAAACAATCATCGATAAGCCGTTATGAAAGCGGAAAGGTGAATCCATCAGTAAATGTAATCGAACACTGTATGCGTCTAGTGCATTCAGAAGGAACTGAATTGACCCCAACAGCTGATGAATTGGCTACAAAAATAAAGACCGGA
>SPBV01000003.1 GCA_004525885.1 Nitrosomonadales bacterium | reverse complement strand
TAAAGCAAACAAAACTCCTAACCAGAATGCAACAAGCCACCAACTAAGCCATAGTAATACGCTTGCACAGGCAACACCTATAAGTATAAGGATACTCGTAGTAACTTTATGTTCTCCACCCCACATTGGTTGCCAGAGAAGAAAAATGCCAAAATGAGAAATCAGTAATGCTGGCATCCAAGGATTGTCGACTTCTAGTAATGTGGCGATGTGTAGCAGCAAGAGCATAGCAAGCATCAGCCGGTGTCTACGCTGCACGAGAGTTGATATGAATAATTGGTTAAAAGAGAGCGGCATATTTTTAGGGTAATCTATACTTAAACCATATCAGACGGACTAATTATAGCTGGGGCATTGGGAAACCTGAAAAAAGCATTTTGCTACTGGTAAATAAATAGAACAAAACTTCTAACTGTTGAGAATTCATCCAATATGTCAAATATTCAACACATTGACCTAGTATTTAATAAAATTAAGGGGAATTATTCGCTAGATCTATTATAAATAGCTTTGTCTGTATATGGTTACATTTTTGGCATGAATTTTGCTTAGTATCTTACCATCAGATAATAAAAGGAGAAATAACCCATGAAAGCCATATCGAAAAGCCGACAATTAGGCTTTACTCTAATTGAAATTGCGATTGTGCTTGTTATTATTGGTCTATTATTAGGTGGTGTCCTTAAGGGCCAAGAGATGATTAACAGTGCTAAAGTCAAGAATATAGCAAACGACTTCCGACAAATTCCAGTCTATATTTACGGATATCAGGACAGGTTCAGAGCGATCCCAGGTGATGATGCTAGGGTTGTTGCTAATATTTCCGGTTCGCTCGCTACTACTCCCGCAAGTTCTATAGGCAACAGTGTGATTAATGGAGCTTGGAATTCATCTACGAATACGGATGAGTCTTACTTGTTCTGGCAGCATGTACGTTTGGCCGGGCTCGCAGCGGGACCAACTAACATTTCAGATGCTACCTATATTCCACGTAATGCTGATGGTGGCATTATGGGTATCCAGAGCAACGTAAATTTTATCACCATTAATGCACCTACAGCTATGAACGGTACATACATTATTTGTTCAGATGGCATCCTTGGAAAATTTGTCAAGCAGTTAGACGTAACTCTTGATGATGGTGAGACTAGTACTGGATCAGTCAGAGCAGTTCTTCAGTCTGCTCCTGGCACCGCTGTGCTTAGTACTGCGGTAGCAGATGCGAACTCATATACTGTGTGTATGGGTGTTTGATCTTTATAACAAATGCCGTTCAGAGAGCTCGTTTACTTATAAGTAAACGAGCTCTTATTTTTACGTATAGTAGAATAATTTGTGCATTCTAGTTTATCAAATGTAGGCAGGCTATTTTTCATTTGGTAAAGCTATCCTTGCAATAGTTTGATTTCAGCAGCTGCGAGATTTTCCTGTGCACCTCGTAACACCAGTACATCTCCTACCTCCAGTCGAGTTTCTTCATCTGGCAGTAGTTCCCGTACATTTCGTCTTCGCACAGCAGGGACCTCTACTAAGAAGCTTCCCAAATTTAATTCCCCTAAAGTTTTTCCGACTGCTGCTGACCCAAGCGCAATCAACACGTTGAGTAATCGTGGTTGCATTCTTTCACCAGACTCTTTTACTTCGTCGGAGATCCCACGATAAAAACCACGGAGCAGACTGTAACGCTGTTCTCGTGTTTCACGCATGCGATTTAGCACCCGGTTAAGTGGTATTCCCAAGTGCATAAGCGAATGAGTGGCGAGCATAATACTGCCCTCCATAATTTCTGCCACAACCTCTGCTGCACCAGCTTCTTTCAGTTTATCAATATCTGTATCGTCTAATGTGCGTACGACAACAGGTAACTCTGGGCGCACCATCTGGACATGTCTGAGAATCTTTAGGCTTGAAATGGTGTCTGTATAAGTTATTACTAGCAATTTGGCGCGTATTAACCCAGCAGCAATGAGTACTTCATGCCTAGCAGCATCGCCGTACACTACCGATTCACCAGCTGCTGTTGCATCTCGAATACGTAACGGGTCAAGATCTAGGGCAATAAAGGGGACTGATTCCTTTTCAAGTAAGCGGGATAGGTTTTGCCCGCTACGTCCATAACCACAAAGAATGACATGTTGTTCTTCAGCCATAGTTTTTGCAGCGATATTAGTGAGTTGCATAGCGCGATTCATCCATTCAGCTGCTGGGAAACGCCGAGCCATATTTTCGCTGTGTTCGATGATGAAGGGGGCTGCCAACATGGATAACACTATTGCTGCCAACACTGGTTGCATAGTGGTGTTATCTACTATGCCTAGGGAATTAGCTTGGGCCAACAAAACAAAACCAAACTCCCCTCCTTGAGCAAGGCTTAGACCAGTGCGCACCGCAGCACCAGAATCAGACTTGAACAAGTGTGATAGGCCCGCTATTAGTGAAGCTTTTATTGTTATTAGAGATATGAGCAGTAACATTACCCATAAAAAATTTTGTATAACAGATTGTATATCCAGTAGCATACCTATCGTTACAAAAAATAGACCTAGCAATATATCGCGGAATGGTCTGATATCATCTTCAACTTGATGACGATATTCGGTTTCAGAAATTAACATTCCTGCAAGAAATGCCCCCAATGCCAACGACAGACCAGCAATTCCTGTAAGCCAAGCAAGTCCCAAAGTGATAAACAACACATTCAGTACGAATAGTTCAGAAGATTTTTGTCGGGCTACCAGATGAAACCAAGGGCGCATTAGTCGTTGTCCAAGTAACAGGATAAGCGCAAGAACTGCACCAGCTTTTAGTAGAGCCAAAGTAATCGCAACACCAAGGTCTACGCCACTGTTGTTAACAGTATGTGCGAGTGCTGGGATTACAATCAGAAGCGGTACGACTGCTAAATCTTGAAACAACAAAACACCTATAATTTGTCTCCCATGGTTCGAGTTAAGTTCTAGTTTTTCCGCCAACATCTTGCTGACAATAGCGGTAGAAGACATAGCTAGAACTCCACCCAATGCAAGCCCCACACGCCAGTCTATCCCTATCATCCAAGCTACAGTCATAACGACTAGAATGGTCGCGCAGACTTGTGTTGTACCAAAGCCAAACACAATATGTTTCATAGTGACGAGCTTAGGTAAGCTGAATTCTAGACCGATACTGAACATTAGAAACACGACGCCAAATTCAGCCAAATGATGAGTCTCTGTTTCCTCAGGTATCCAACCCAACGCATGCGGGCCAATAATAATGCCAGAAAGTAAGTAACCTAGCATGGGTGGCAAACGCAGAAGACGAAATACAACTACGGCCAGTACAGCAGTAGCAAGTAGGATAAGGACAAGTTGCAAAGTGTTATACATAAGTAAATTTATGCGAAAGAGATATTGTGTTTAGTCTGCCGATCAATTCTAAGATAGCAACTGAATAGTATCGATTGTCGCACATTCACAGTTTCCAACAATACGTGGTGTTAAAATACTAATTTTTACTGTGCACCACTTGCATTTTCATGACAGTACCTCACCTTACCACTGCCCTAAGCGGAGCGATTCTTGACCTTGAGAAACGTATACTTGAGGCCATGCCTACTATCGAATATTGGTTGCGAAGCCGATTGCAGAATCACACTGTACCATTCTACTGCTCGGTAGATTTGCGAAATAGTGGTTTTAAGTTGGCTCCAGTAGATACCAATTTATTTCCTGGTGGGTTCAACAACCTCAATCCCGATTTCATGCCATTATGTGTACAGGCGATGATGGTAGCAGTGGAAAAAATCTGTCCCGATACTCACAGCTTGTTACTGATCCCAGAGAACCATACGCGCAACATTTTTTATTTACAAAATGTAGTCGTGTTGCAAACTATTTTGCGGCATACAGGAATGAATGTTCGTGTCGGCACCTTATTGCCAGAAATTTCTGAAGCTACAATGATAGACCTTCCCAGTGGTAGTAGCCTTATGTTGGAGCCAGTTCAGCGAAAAGGAAATCGTCTAGTCTTAGAAGATTTTGATCCGTGTGCAGTACTGCTTAATAATGATCTTTCTACAGGTGTTCCTGATATTCTTCAGAATCTGGAGCAGACAGTCATTCCACCTCTCCATGCTGGCTGGGCGACGCGGCGAAAATCACGGTATTTCACAGCATACGATTGTGTAGCAGAAGAATTTTCCAACCTAATCAGCATCGACCCATGGCTTATCAACCCTTATTTTGCATCTTGTGGAGAGATTAATTTTAGCGAGAAAAAAGGCGAGGACTGTGTAGCAAAGAATGTGGACAAGATCTTGTTTAAGATCCGAGAAAAATATAAGCAGTATGGAGTTAAAGAGGACCCATTTATTATTGTGAAGGCAGATGCGGGTACCTATGGAATGGGTATCATGACCGTCAAGGATGGCGAGGAAGTGCGCACACTTAACCGCAAGCAGCGAAACAAAATGTCAGTAGTAAAGGGGGGCCAGCCGGTGACCAAAGTGCTAGTACAGGAAGGGGTATACACTTTCGAGAGTATTAATACTGCGGTGGCAGAGCCAGTAATATACATGATTGACCGTTACGTTGTAGGTGGTTTCTATCGAGTGCACACTGGGCGTAGTAAGGACGAGAATCTCAACGCTCCAGGTATGCATTTTGTACCTTTATCTTTTGAACCCACATGCCTATTACCAGAGTATAAAACTAATCTGGGTTGCGCTCCCAATCGATTTTACGCTTACAGTGTAATAGCACGATTAGCCCTGTTGACAGCAGCATTAGAGTTAGAAAAGGATGCAAATTTTACGGTGGAACCCATATCCATGGTTAGTAAATAAGCGTAATAATCGCTAAAAAATTAATAATGAAACTCGCCTTCGTTCTTGACCAATTAGATTCGATTAAGATTGATAAAGACTCGAGCTTTGCCATGATGTGCGAAGCAGCCTCGCGTGGTCATCAGTTATTTGTAATGCAGCAGGAAGATCTGGCGTGGAAGAATGGTGAGACTATTGGAAATTCATCTGCGCTGGAATTGACCGGCCATACAGATATTGGGAGTCATTGGCATAAGAATATAGGGACAGATGAAGAAGTGCCACTACAAGAATTTGATGCTGTGTTAATGCGTAAGGACCCGCCCTTCGATATGGAATATATTTATAGCACCTATTTGCTGGAATTAGCAGAAAGCCAAGGTGTACGTGTTATTAATAGTCCACGGGGGATACGTGATCATAACGAGAAGTTTTCCATAGCAAGATTCCCACAATTTATCGCACCCACCCTTGTAACAAGGCAAGAACATCTGATTCGAAAGTTTCTTAATGAATACGATGACATCGTATTAAAACCGCTTGATGGCATGGGTGGTGCTGGCGTGTTTCGTGTTCACGGTGCTGACCATAATATTAGTGTAATTATTGAGACTCTTACACATTATGGTACTCGCACTATCATGGCTCAGCGATATATACCTGAGATTACTCAAGGCGATAAGCGCATCCTACTGATAGCTGGTGAGCCAGTACCTTACATGCTGGCGCGTATTCCCAAACCAGGTGAGTCCCGTGGCAATTTGTCTGCTGGTGGTTTAGGTGTGGCGCAAAGACTAACTGGCCGTGACCGTGTAATAGCTGAAGCTTTAGGCCCATATTTGCGTGATCAGGGTCTAATGTTGGTAGGGTTAGACGTGATAGGAGACTATTTGACAGAGATTAACGTCACTAGTCCTACGTGTATGCTAGAGATCACCAACCAGACTGATTTTAATGTAGCAGGAATGATGATAGATGCAATTGAAAAGATGGTATAGGGTAGAAATAGAATTTGTGCGACCCACCTTCGTTAACACACTAGTTGATAATCCATTGAAGCTGTTTCATAACATAATTCTATTATTTCGTTTGATGAGTACTACAGCACTATAAATTACAAGAACATCGGAAGAACTTCTTGGGAGCTTAATGCATGCTGTGCTGGAGGCAACAATATATATCTGATCAATCACGGGATACTGGCAATGTTAAAATACATTGTATTAATTATTGATATTCATTAGTAGGATAACAAATGATAGGAATTTTAATTATTTCTCATGGGGACTTTGGAGACAGTTTGATACATTGTGCTAATCACGTCATGGGAAAAAAGCCGGAGTATCTAATGCATTTTGGCGTTACTATTCAAGATGACCCAGACGTTGCTATTCCCAAGGTATTAGAACTATTAAGGCGACTTGATTGCGGTGACGGTGTGTTGATACTGAGTGATATCTGTGGCGCTACACCGTGCAACATTGCCAACCGATTAGTTAGTCCTGGTAGAGTCGAATGTCTCTCTGGAGCCAATCTTCCTATGTTGGTGCGGGCGCTTACTTATCGTAATGAGCCCCTAGAGTCAGTAGTGGAAAAAGCGTTAGCTGGTGGGAAAGAAGGGGTGATGCGTATTTATTCGAGATCTAGTAATGCAACACAGGGAAGTTGAAATTATAAATAAATTGGGTCTCCATGCGCGCGCATCTGCAAAGATCACGCAGTTAGCTGGTAAATTTCAGAGTGAGGTATGGTTATCCCGCAATGACAAAAAGATTAACGCGAAAAGTATCATGGGGGTGATGATGTTGGCCGCGAACAAAGGTTCTACAATAAATATTGAAACTACTGGTTCAGATGAAACTGAGGCAATGCTCGCGCTTGTAAATCTAATTGAAGATTGTTTCGGGGAAGATGAATGAGCTTTGTACTACACGGTGTTGGTGTTTCCGGAGGTATAGCGATAGGGCATGCACATCTTGCATCTCATGCTGCTTTAGAGGTTGCGCATCACATATTGCCACGAAATAAGGTCAGTAACGAAATATCCAGACTTGATGCCGCTTTCACAGCAGTACGCAAGGAACTTGAAACGTTACATACCGCTGTTATCAGTGGTCATGCATCAGCTGAATTCGGTGCTTTTCTTGATTTGCATCGCATGATTCTTGATGACCCCACTCTCTGCTCTGCAGCTAAAATCTACATTTCTCAGAACTTATGTAATGCTGAGTGGGCTGTTTCCCAGCAGGCAGATGTATTGCTTGCGCAGTTTGAAGAAATTGAAGACACTTATCTGCGAGAACGAAAAACTGATGTGATTCAGGTGGTTGAACGAGTATTGAAGGCATTGTTAGGGCATCCAGGCTACATTCCACCCCCCGTAAAGAGTGCTGGTGACAGTATTTTGGTTGCTCATGATTTAAGTCCAGCTGATGTGATCCAGTATAAGCAGTATAGGTTTACCGCATTTCTTACTGATTTGGGTGGATCAACTTCTCACACGGCCATTGTCGCACGTAGCTTAAATATCCCGTCTATTGTGGCGTTACATAACGCGCGTCAATTGATTCATGATAATGATCTTTTGATCGTTGATGGCAATCAGGGAGTAGTAATTGTTAGTCCAGATAAACACGTGTTTGCTGCATATCGATTACGCCAGAATCAACTAGAAGTAGAGAAACAGAAGCTAAAACGTATAAAAACTAAAGTAGCTACAACACTCGATGGTACAACCGTGGAATTACACGCTAATATTGAATTACCTCAGGACGTCGAACAGGTAAAAGAAAATGGAGGGACTGGAATTGGTCTGTTCCGTAGTGAATTTCTTTTTCTCAATCGTGACGATCTGCCTGATGAAGACGAGCAATTTGAGGCTTATTGTACTGTAGCGAAAAAAATGCGTGGTTTGCCAGTGACAATTCGTACATTCGATTTAGGTGCCGACAAAAATCTTGATAGTGATAAGCGTGTTGCCGCAAACCCAGCTCTTGGATTACGTGCTATTCGCCTAAGCTTAGCCGAACCAAAAATGTTTCATACACAACTTCGTTCAATTCTACGCGCTTCGTATTATGGCCAGGTACGTATTTTAGTTCCGATGCTCTCCAGTGTTTCTGAAATTAGCCAAACATTGCGACTAATTGAGCGTGCTAAAGAAAGTCTGCAGGACGAGAGAATCCCGTTTGATGCGGACATCCAAATTGGTGGCATGATAGAAGTTCCTGCAGCGGCACTGTGTCTCGATATTTTTATGCATCAATTAGATTTTTTATCTATTGGAACTAATGACTTAATTCAGTATACGCTTGCTATAGACCGAACAGATGATGCTGTCGCACACTTGTATGATCCACTGCATCCAGCAGTGTTACGGTTGGTAGCGCATATTATTCGTAGCGCAAACCACGTTGAAGTTCCTGTTGAGGTCTGTGGTGAGATAGCTGGGGACACGTCCTTTACTCGTCTATTGTTAGGCTTTGGATTACGCCATTTTTCTATGCTTCCGACACAATTGCTGACAGTAAAACGACAAGTGCTAAGGAGTCATCTGCCAGATAGCATCCATTTTGCGGAAAAAATACTTAAATCCGATAGCCAAGAAAATACTCGTACATTATTGACGAAACTGAATAGTTGATTCATTTGGTTATATAATCTCTATTCACGAAAAAATAGAGAAAATATTGTTTTTGTATAGCCCATAAATAGTAAGAGCACAGAAAATCTAAACAAGCATCTATTGTGTAGATACTCAAGCAAACCAGCTTTTGCTCTTCATGTGTTGTTAGCTTATAGTTTATTTTTAAGACCTTAATTATTTTAATGCTAGATTTAACATCAGTTGGCATTGTCATTCCTAAAAGTGTTCATTTTGACAAGCCTTTACATTTAAAAAGTGGCGCCGTTCTCGACAGCTACGATTTAATGTATGAAACTTATGGTGAGCTTAACGAAACTAAATCTAACTCTGTACTAATCTGTCATGCGCTCTCTAGCAATCATCACGTAGCTGGTTATTACGCTGATGATCCCAAGAGTATTGGTTGGTGGGACAATATGATTGGTCCTGGAAAGCCTATCGATACACGCAAGTTTTTTGTTGTGGGGGTAAACAATCTTGGGGGCTGTCATGGCTCTACTGGTCCTGCCAGCATCAACGCGAAGACTGGTAAACTTTATGGTGCAGGTTTTCCAATGGTAACAGTACAAGACTGGGTTGCCGCTCAGGTACAGCTAGCAAATCATCTTGGCATCAAACAGTTTGCAGCGATAGCTGGGGGTAGTTTGGGTGGAATGCAGGCTTTGCAATGGACGCTTGATTTTCCTGATAGAGTTCAACATGCGTTGGTCATTGCCGCAGCTTCCAAGTTAACTGCACAGAACATTGCATTCAACGATGTTGCGCGACAAGCGATAATTACAGATCCTGATTTTTACGGTGGGGATTATTGCTCTCACGATGCAGTACCACGTCGAGGCCTTCGGCTTGCGCGCATGTTAGGACACATCACATATTTATCCGACCATTCGATGGCTGAAAAGTTTGGACGAGAGCTGCGTAATGGGCCACTTGGTTTTGGTTTCGACGTAGAATTTGAAATCGAATCATATCTGCGCTATCAGGGTGATAAATTTGCTGATCAGTTTGATGCCAATACTTATTTATTAATGACTAAGGCACTAGATTATTTTGATCCAGCACACGATTCCAAAGGAGATCTCAGAGAGGCATTTAGTGCTGCTCAAGCAGATTTTCTGGTGCTGTCTTTTACCACAGATTGGCGTTTTTCGCCTGAACGTTCACGTGCGATCGTTAAGGCGTTGTTGGATAACGAGCTAAATGTTAGCTATGCGGAAATCACTTCCAGCTATGGTCATGACTCCTTTTTAATGGAGGACCGCTATTATCATGAGCTGGTGAGAGCTTATATGAATAATATTATTATTTAGACTAGAAGTTCCAGTACTTGGTATTTTTTGAGTAGCATATACACAACCTCGCAGAAGTTACGTATCTGAAGATAAGGCTACTTCAGGTTGATACTAATCTTCAATTATTACACCGCTGAATTATATTCAGCGAATACTGAAGGCAATGACGAACACTACTATTTCATCTACTATCTCAAGGCCAGATTTTGCTGCCATTGCTGCTTTGGTCAAGGCGGGAGCAAAAGTACTCGATCTCGGTTGTGGCGATGGCTCACTATTACGTTATTTGAGTGATACGCGAAATGTCCATGGCTACGGGGTAGAAATCAATGACGAAAATATTCAAGCTTGCTTCAATAATGGGATAAATGTGATTCAGAGTGATCTGGAATCAGGTCTATCAAGTTTCGAATCTGGATCTTTCGACTATGTGATTTTGTCACAAACATTGCAAGCAATGAGACATACTGAAGGACTCATAAAAGAAATGATGCGGGTAAGTAAGGAGGGTATTGTATCTTTTCCTAATTTTGGCTATTGGAAAAACCGTCTGCAGGTAATGTCTGGCCATATGCCTGTTTCGGAGGTGTTACCGTATGAGTGGTTTGATACGCCAAATATTCATCTATGTACGCTTAGTGACTTTGAGAGATTTTGCCGTCAGTATGGCGTACATATTCTTGAGCGTAGGATAATGAACGGAGATCATCAAATCTCTTTTGCTCCAAATTTATTAGGGAAGCTAGCATTTTACCGATTCGAACAACAGAAGTAGCGGTTATAGCTCTTACTTGGAATAGGGGGTTATATCCTCTGGGGCATTAAATTTTTCTTTCCCAGCAAGCCATACTAATACCAGTACTGGTAAACCGAGTAATGCGGTTCCGGTAAAAAAACTAGCGTAGCCATAAGTATCAACAAAATTTCCACTAAATCCAGCGATAAACTTCGGTAGTAACAACATCACCGAACTGAACAGCGCATATTGTGTTGCAGAATATGCTGAATTAGTCAATCCAGAAAGATAGGCGATAAAGGCAGAAGAGGCGATACCGGCTGAAAGGTTGTCTGCAGAGATAGTGAATACTAATCCTGTCACGTCATGTCCGCGTCCAGCTAGCCAGACGAAAAGTAAGTTAGTTGCCGCAGACAGCGCCGCTCCCAGGAACAATGTTCGCATGATGCCGATCTTTGCTGTTAGTACTCCACCCAGAGCCGCGCCTACGATTGTCATGATAACTCCATAGACTTTGGATACAGTAGCTACCTCATTCTTGGTGTAACCCATATCCACATAGAAAGGGTTACTCATTATTCCCATAACTACATCTGAGATGCGATAAACAGCTATTAGCGCAAGAATTAGTAATGCGCGCTGACCATGGCGCACAACAAAATCTCGGAATGGCGCAATTATTGCACCATACAGCCAGGCTAATATTTGCGTTAGTTGTGGATTTAGATTCCAGTGTGCAATCATTTTCCTGGCATGATTTTCATTCTCATTAATAAGTTGGCTAACAGGAATTTCTGGTTCGCGGATGATGAGAGTAGTGATAATACCTACAGCCATACATGCAGCCATTACCAGATAGGCAGTGCACCAGGGTGAGTAGTCATAAGTGGTCTCTGATGGGTCCACCGCTGCTGCTATCCATAGTACTCCAGCAGATGCTAGTATCATGGCTAAGCGATAACCCGCCTGATAGGTTGCTGCCATGGCCCCTTGTAGTCTTAGTGCGACAGCTTCAATTCGATAAGCATCCAGCGCAATATCTTGTGTTGCAGATGCAAAAGCTACCGCTAGGGCAAAAAACACCATTTGAGTCAGGTTATCAATAGGGTCTGTATTTGCCATTCCGACTAGTGCGATAGTAATGGTTATTTGCGATAAAATTATCCATGCACGCCGTCGTCCTAGTAATTTGGTTAGTAATGGCAACGACAATCGATCCACTAGTGGTGACCATAGCCATTTAAAACCATATGCTAGGCCAATCCAGCTAAAATAACCGATGGTTGAGCGGTCTATGCCTGCTTCTCTTAACCAGAATGACAGAGTGCCCAGTATCAGAAGTAGTGGTAGCCCAGCTGAAAAACCTAATGAAAGCATCCCCAACACTCGTGGATGGGTGTAAATACGGAAAGCATGTAGCCATTCTGATAGGGCAGCAGACATCATAGTTTATAGTCGTAGTCAATGATCAGAGGAGAGTGATCGGAGAAACGTTCTGATTTGTAAATTAGAGCTTCAGTAGCTTTGCCTGAAATCCCAGGCGTACCGATCTGATAGTCAATTCGCCAACCTACATTTTTGTCCCAGGCTCTTCCCCGGTTGGACCACCATGTGTATTGGTCTGGTTCTTGGTTGATTTGCCTGAATATATCTACAAACTTGATCTTATCGAAAATTTTTGTAAGCCATGCACGTTCTTCCGGTAGAAATCCAGAATTTTTTTGATTGGCGCGCCAGTTTTTCAAGTCTATTTCCTTATGGGCAATATTCCAGTCACCACATAAGATAACCTCTCTACCACTTGCTCTGAGTTTTTTAAGTAATGGAAAGAAGTGTCTTAGGAAGAAGAATTTTTCTGCTTGACGGTGTTCGCCGCTAGAACCAGAAGGAAAATAGACCGAAATTATGCTCAAATTATCAAAGTCAGCACGCAAATAGCGTCCCTCAGTATCAATCCTATTAATGCCAATACCTTCAATAATTTTATTAGGTTTTCTTCTGCAGAAAATGCCTACCCCACTATATCCTTTCCTTTCAGAACAGTGAAAATAGCCATGGTAGCTATCGGGTGCAAGTATATCACTGGTGAGATCAGTAATTTGAGCTTTAAGTTCTTGTACGCACACAATGTCAGCCCCTTGTTTTTGTAACCAGTGGAAATAACCTTTATTTGCGGCAGAGCGTACGCCATTTAAGTTAAGCGTTATAATTCGCATGTTTTCTTTCTCTAGTTATTTATAGTTATGCCTGATTTCCGGCAAGAATTTATCGAGTTTGCCATTAGCCACAATGTTTTACGTTTTGGTGAATTTAAAACCAAAGCAGGGAGGCTGTCGCCATATTTTTTTAATGCCGGGCTGTTCAATGATGGTGACTCTCTGTGTAAGATTGGACAATTTTACGCGAAAGCTATTCTCGCCGCACAGCTTCCGTTTGATATGTTGTTTGGCCCAGCATACAAGGGCATTCCATTGGTAAGTGCAATTTCCATTACCCTTTCTGAGATCGGGAATAATTATCCCTTCTGCTTCAATAGAAAGGAAGAAAAAGATCATGGTGAGTGCGGTAGTATAGTTGGCTCTCCACTTTCTGGGCGAGTGCTGATCATTGATGACGTAATTTCAGCTGGCATATCGATACGTGAAACTGTAGATTTTATTCGTGAAGCAGGCGCCAAACCCTGTGGTGTAATCATCGCCCTTGACAGGATGGAGCGGGGGAATGAGGGTCTGTCAGCAGTTCAAGAAATTCGAAAGATGTATGGAATCCCAGTAATTAGCATTATTAACCTGGACAACTTAATGAACTATCTGCAGGATAGGGACGATCTAGTACTCAATCTACGTGCGATAGAAAATTATCGCGCACAATATGGTGTTGTCTGATTAAGAGATCTAATAGGAGAAATCAATGCGTTGGTTTACCATAATCTCTTTTGTTTTTATATTTATCTTTATTCAACCGGCATCTGCTGCACTGAAGAAATGTATTGATGATAAGGGGAGGACCCAATACTACGACAAAATTCCTCCACAGGAGTGTCTTGGTAAGGCGACCATTGAGATGAGCGACCACGGGGTCGTTATTAAGAAGACAGATGAGAAAACGGGAGTGAAAGAAGGGGGAGAACAGGCCAAACGGGAAGCAGTAGAGAATAAGAATATTATGGAAAGGAAAAGGCTTGATGCTGCACTACTTGCTACCTATACCGATAAAAAAGAGATTGATTTGGCAAGTGACCGGAATATTCAACCAATAGAATTAGCTATCAAGGGGATTGAGCCGCGACTTAAAGTTTCCGAATCTAGGCTTAAGGCCTTACAGTCGCAATTTGTTGAGGCCAAGAAAGCTAAGAGTCCTGTACTTGCCTCAATCCAGAAGGAGATAGATTCTGCAAAGAAAGAAATAGGACGGTTGAGGGACGAGTTAGTGAAGAGGAAAGAGCAAATTAAAGAAGTTGAAACAAGATTCAATTCTGATAGAAAACGGTTTATTGAGTTGAAGCAGGGCAACCCTTGAAGTATGATAATCTCGGTAGAAACTGCTGATCTATCTATAGCTTATAGAATATATAGTATTACCAGCGTCTCTTGGCACAATTCCAACGGTATAGGAGACGAGCGAAGAGGTTGTACATCCAGTGTGAAAATTGCGTAAAAATAGGGAACTGTAACAGTTTGGCAAGCTAGCGCTAACTGTTCGTTTGTGACCACAGGCGTGTGAATGCGTCCACACCAACATTAAGTTGGCCATTAAGATCTTTGACGTACAGTCTTTCCCGAACTTGGTTCAACGAAGTGCCAATTTCAGATACTGCACTTGGATTAGCGTATACATCAATCCACTTAATGTCCTTAAGGCCACATGCTTCCATGCGCTTGTGCTGATTCTTAATGCCTGCATTACAAATATAGGGCATGCGCTGTTGTAGTAAACTTTGCTGGGCATAACTTGATCGGCTCTTGTGATCGTAAACGTATGAATTAAATGTTCACTGATTCATATGTTGACGCTAGTGGAGCAAAGAATCTTTCTGTTATTCGGATAGTTCAGATTTAAAAATAAAAAATTAATCAAATGGGTGCCGTAGTACAATAGTCTCTTCCCTACCTGGTCCGGTTGAGATCATGTCCACTGGAACTTCACAAACTGACTCTATACGCTTCAGATAATTCTGTGCTGCCTTTGGCAATTCCTCAAAATTTTTAATACCTACGGTACTTTCCATCCATCCTGGCATTTCCTCATAGATGGGCTTGCAGTTAGCTAGTTCATCTGCGCCTATTGGCAGGATACCACCTAATTCTTCTTCTTTTTCATTTCTACTAAATTTATAGTCTACGCCTATCCGTAAAGTTTCAACACCATCTAGAACGTCAAGTTTGGTTACGCATAGCCCAGATATACCATTGATCTGAATTGAACGTTTCATAGCAACTGCGTCGAACCAACCGCAACGACGTGGGCGGCCAGTGGTCGCACCAAATTCTTTTCCACGTTTGGACAGATGTTCGCCAATATCATCATCTAGTTCTGTTGGAAATGGCCCTGCACCAACCCGTGTAGTATAGGCTTTGGTGATGCCCAAAATATAATGCAAAATTTGCGGACCAACACCGCTGCCTGTTGTCGCAGCACCAGCAATACAATTACTTGAAGTAACATACGGGTAGGTGCCGTGATCTATGTCTAGCATCGTCCCTTGTGCACCCTCAAATAACAGGTTGTTACCTGCTTTGTTGGCTTCAAATAATAATTGAGAGACATCTGCAACCATTGGTTTAATTCTCTCAGATAGAGACAGAATATCATCCTTGGTTTTCTGAAAATCAACAGTTGAAACATGAAAATAATTTTTTAGTACGAAATTGTGATAATCTAAAATTTTTTCAAGTTTGTCAGTAAAATAGTCGTGGTGAAACAGATCCTGTATGCGCAATGCTCTTCGTGCAGCTTTGTCCTCATAGGCAGGACCAATGCCTCGTCCAGTGGTCCCAATTTTGTCTGCGCCCATAGCTGCTTCTCGAGCATTATCAAGTGCACTGTGACTAGGTAGAATGAGCGGGCAGGCTTTGCTAATGTGTAGTCGTCCTCGCACGTTAACTCCGGCCCGCTCTAACATATCTACTTCTTCAAGTAATGCTTGTGGAGATATAACTACACCATTACCAATATAACAAGCCACATTGTTGCGTAGAATTCCAGAAGGTATCAGATGTAAAACGGTTTTTTTGCTGCCGATAACTAGTGTGTGTCCAGCATTATGCCCACCCTGAAAGCGTATTACTCCCTGCGCATGGTCTGTCAGCCAGTCTACAATTTTTCCTTTTCCTTCGTCGCCCCATTGGGTGCCGATCACTACAACGTTTTTAGTCATGTCACTTAAGTATTATGAAGTTTACTATTAAAAAATCCTAGAGCTTCCTGAGAAAGAAATTATAAAGCTTAATATTTATGGAGATAAAATTAAATGCCAACAATTTTCCAGGTTTTGTTTTGTAATACTAGCTTTCTGTCACAGTTAAATGTATCTCTGTTACCCCCATGCCTCGGTAATTCCACCACCACTATTTGGTTCTTCTTGCGAAGCTGCTCAATTTTTTTTTCTAGGGCTTTGTTATTTTTCCTATATGGAGCTAGGATTCCATTAAGGCTAGGGTCAGGAGTCTTTTTTAGTCTTGATAACTCACGCAAATCCATACTAAACCCGGTAGCTGGACGAGCTCTTCCAAATACTTTTCCGATGTCATCATAACGTCCACCTAGTGCAATTGCGTTAGGGTAGTTGTCGGCATAAGCCGAAAATACTATACCGCTGTGGTAATGATAGCCACGTAAGTCCGACAGATCGAAAGCTAGAGTATCCACTACAGACTTCAATTCTGCAGCTACCACTTCCAACTCATCGAGTGCTTTCCTGATTTCTGGGTAATTAGGTAAAAATTTTCGTGCTTGTACTAACACCTTTTTATCGCCGTATAGCTCTGGCAATAACATCAATGCATGCCCAACATTTTTGCTTATACTTTTACCAAATTCTGAGCAGAGTTCCTTTAATTTAGGGATATTCTTAGCTTGTAGTGCACTAAACAATTCTTCCTCTAATCTAGTTGGAATTTTGGCACCCCTAACAAGGCCACGAAATACGGCAACATGTCCAAGGTCAAGATGAACTTTATCTATTCCAGACATCGTTAGAATTTGTAACATGAGCCGCTGGATTTCTAGATCACTTTCCAGTCCAGCATGACCATAGAGTTCTGCACCAATCTGGAGTGGTTCGCGAGTGCTGGTTAATCCTGACGGTACAGTGTGTAACACGCTACCTGCATAGCATAAACGAGTAATGCCATCTGAATTTAGTAAGTGGGCATCGATACGCGCGGTCTGAGGTGTTATGTCTGCACGTAAACCCATCATTCTACCGCTCAATTGATCAACTACTTTGAACATACGTAAGTTCATATCACTACCGCTACCTGAGATCAGTGACTCTACAAACTCCAGCATGGGTGGACACACTAGTTGATAACCATGCACTAACAACCAATCCAAAATTCGTCTCCGCGTTGACTCTATGCGGAGTGCTTCTGCGGGTAGAATATCTTCGATGTACTCGGGAAGGACCCAATTGCGCATATTTATTGTTTGGTGGAGGTGTGACGATGTGGGTTTATTTCACTAGGTATAGTAACAGCAAACCTAGTAGCATCGATGTCAGGCCGATGAATCGTACTTGATTATCACCAATTTCAGTCAGCTTCTTGAAGGTCTCACGCCAGATAGTAGGCAGTAGGAACGGTAGCATCCCTTCCAGTACTAACATTAATGCAAATGCAATTAGCAAACTATCCCACATACTTTTAATAACTCCAATAGGAAGCTTGATAAACCGAAGCTATAAAACTTTTTCGCTAACTGATTTTAATAAAAATTGTATAGTGGCTAAACTTACTTACACTGGTACAAACAAATGCAAGAACTTGGATTTACGGTAACTCCTAATATTTAATTTCTATTTTTTTCCTGAGTTTTTCAGGTACTTAAAAAATTCTGAAGTTGGCTCGAGCACCATCATGTCACCTTTATTCCCAAAGGTTTGTTTATAGGCCTCCAAGCTTCGATAGAAAGAATAGAACTCCGGGTTTTTCTGAAATGCTTCCGCGTAGATGCTTGCGGCCTTAGCATCACCCTCACCCTTCACCTTTTGTGCATTCCGGTAAGCTTTTGCCATAATCACCTCATATTGACGATCGGCATTGGAACGAATTTTTTCAGACTCTGCAGCACCGGTAGAGCGCAGTTCATTAGCCACACGTTTTCTTTCAGCTTCCATTCGGCGGTAGACCGATTCGCTTACTTCTTTTGGTAAGTCAACGCGTTTTAGACGAACATCTACTACTTCTATTCCGATCTTGCGGGCATCGGTATCAGCTTTCTGGCGCATTATTTCCATAATTGTGTCGCGTTGGCCAGAAACCACCTCATGTACTGTGCGATTACCAAATTCATCACGTAGACCAGAGTTTACCGTCTGTGCTAGACGGACTTTAGCCAATGTTTCGTCACCCTGTACGCTGATGTAATATTGTTTCACATCAATGATGCGCCATTTGACAAACAAGTCTACTAGTACATTTTTTTTCTCTGACGTGATAAACCGAGCTGGTTCCTCTGCATCCATGGTCAATATACGTGAATCAAAGTATCGTACATTCTGTACCATAGGAATCTTGAAATATAATCCTGGATCAGTTTTTACGGAGACAACTTCACCTAGCTGAAAGACGATGGCTCTCTGGCGTTGGTCTACAATATATATTGATGAGCTTACCAGTAGGAACAGACCAACAATGATGCCTAATAGTGTAGTTTGGCTTTTCATTTATCTTGACTCCCGTTCGCGTATTCGGAATGCTTCACGTGAACGCTGTGTACGAGTAGCACTGTTGACGGGCTCTGGCGGGATCACCTGAGGAGATGGTTCTGGCGCTGGAGTAGATGTTGTTGTAGGAGCACTTTTCTCTATCAGCTTGTCTAGTGGCAAATAAAGCAAGTTATTGCTGTTTTTTGAATCAACTAATATCTTATTTGTACTCGATAGTACTTCCTGCATCATTTCTAGGTAAAGACGATCACGGGTTACACCAGGAGCCTTACTATATTCAACCAAGATTTGATTGAAGCGGCTAGCATCACCAGCGGAGTTTTCGATTACTCGTTGCTTGTATCCCTCAGACTCTTCCGTCAGGCGAGCAGCATTACCTTTGGCTCTTGGGATAACATTGTTAGCGTAGGATTCTCCTTCATTTTTCTGTCGCTCTCTATCTTGTCCTGCTTTAACTGCATCATCAAATGCTGCTTGAACTTGCTCCGGAGGTTGTGCGTTCTGCATGGTAACTTTGCTGATAGCGATTCCTATTTTGTAATAATCAAGAAGTGATTGCATCAATACGGTCGCTTTCGCTGCTACATCTTCTCGTCCCTCGTAGAGCACGTAATCCATTCTACTTTTACCAATAACTTCACGAATAGAGGATTCTGCCACCTGGAGTACTACTTCGTCCGGATCTCGATTATTAAACAGATATTCTTCAGGATTCTTAAGTATATATTGCACGGCAAATTGAATATCAACAATGTTCTCATCATCGGTTAACATCAATGATTCTTGCAGTACCTTACTCGACACGCTTTTACGGTAGCCAATCTCAACTGTTCGTACTTGACTTACATTAACGGTCTCTACAGTTTCGGCCGGATATGGTAAGTGCCAGCGCAATCCTGCTTGTGTGGTTTCGGTGTACTGGCCAAAACGCAGGACTAGCCCTCGATTACCTTCATTGACAATGTAAAAGCCGCTGGCTATCCATAGCAATATGATAAGTCCAAGAAGCACACCAATACTCAAGCCACCGCTAAAACGTTTTAAATTTTCGCCTCCAGGCCCATCTCCTCCATCTCCAGAACCACTGCTATTAGGGCGCTTGCGTCCACCAAAGAGCGCATTAAGCTTTTTGTTAACGTTGCGTAACATTTCATCTAGATCTGGTGGGCCAGATCCACCCTTTTTCCGCCCCCACTGTGGATCATTTAATCCCATAATAATATTTTGTCCAGTTATTAATTAAACTATACAATTAGATTGTCTAATAAGAACTCTTGGAGTTTAGACTGGATGTACTGATTACTACTAGTTGTGTTAATAGTGCGCTAATTCAATAATTAGCTATAGTGCCTTTGTCATCTGTTTTTACAATTGTGGGCGATATTTTACACCATTGTGAAGCACGCTGTTCAATTGTTTCGGCTAACGCTAGCCTAATAAACTCAAGTCCTTCACCAGTTTTTGCGCTTAACCGAATTTTCACTATTCTACCATACTCGTTACGTTGAAGCCCAGACGTACCTGATGATGAATCAATTAAATCAATTTTGTTTAGTATTAGAATCTGTGGAATTGCATCAGCACCGATTTCCTTTAGTACCATGTTGACTTCCTTAATTTGTTCTTCTCGATTAGGGCTGCCCGCATCCACTACATGCAGCAGTATGTCTGACTGCACAGTTTCTTCTAATGTGGCTCGGAATGCGGCGACTAGTGTGTGTGGCAACTCGCGTATGAAGCCCACAGTGTCAGAAATAACTAGTGGGTCATGTCCTTGGATAAAAAATTTACGTGTGGTCGCGTCTAGTGTTGCGAAAAGTTGGTTGGCGGTAAAGGCGCGTGCGCGAGTGAGACAATTAAACAAGGTAGACTTGCCCGCGTTAGTATAACCAATAATAGAAACTGACATGACTTGGGCACGTTGTCTGGTACGTCGCTGTACATTTCGTCGGCACTGGAGATTAGTGAGTTTCTCCTTAAGTAATTTAACTCGTTTTCCAAGTAATCGTCGGTCTGTTTCAAGTTGAGTCTCACCAGGGCCACGTAGCCCTATACCACCCTTCTGTCGTTCCAAATGGGTCCAACCACGTACTAGGCGAGTAGCAAGATATTCGAGTTGAGCCAGTTCCACTTGAAGTTTTCCATCGTGACTTTTAGCACGTTGTGCGAAGATATCTAAAATTAGACCGGTACGGTCTATCACGTGGCATTTAAGATATTGTTCTAGATTACGCTGTTGAGCAGGAGAGAGATTATGATTAAAGATCACCAACAGGGCGCCAGTTTGCTCCAGTATCTGAGCGATTTCATTTACTTTTCCCTTGCCTGCATAGGTAGTAGGGTTGGGTCTAGAGCATTTGCCTTTAATCACCGCAAGAATTTTAAGTTTATCGCTTACAGCTAATTGCCGTAATTCTTCTAGATTTTCTGAGTAACTGCCGGTGCCAAAATTTAAGCTAACCAGTACGGCGGCATTTGTATCACTTATGGCGCTGCTAGCAGAACGATCAGGCATCGGGTATAACTGGTATCTCAAATGGAGTAGCGAATGCTTTGGTGGGGACAACGGTAGAGATGGCGTGTTTATAGACCATTTGTGTAACTGTGTTCTTTAGAAGTACAACATATTGATCGAATGAGTCAATTTGTCCTTGCAGTTTAATGCCATTTACCAGATAAATTGATACGGGAATATGTTCTTTCCGTAGACTGTTTAAAAACGGATCTTGTAAGAATTGTCCTTTAGCGGTCATGGGTGTCTCCATGTTTTAATTATTAGAGGGTTTACTTTACTTGATTTTCTGAAGTAAATCTATATTCCTAAAATTATAAAAGTATAGAATTAGCGCTATAAACTCGGTCGTATAGACAGAAAACTCTTTATTCAACATCCACAATATGGAACATGAACTTAATTTAGGGAAGGAGCGTATTCATAGCATTCGTTATAGCCAGTTTATTCTATGGACAAGTCGATTATGTCATGCATTATGTGTTCATAATGTTGCTACTTATTTATAACGCTTGATATCGTATTTTCTAAGGTCAGTTTTGTTAAGTTCCGGGACAAACACAAACAAATTTATACCGTAATTTATTGCAACTATATTTTATAGAGCGCATAGTATTTGATTTGAGAGTTTAAGAGAGTAAGCGAATATTGTCCTACCAGAATCTGGTTTCCAGATGAAACTACCTAGCCTGTTTAGTAGGTATGGTAGTAGCTAAACTCTGTTCTCGGCCATAGCTAGAGTTATACTTTCCGTAATTATTAATTTCAAGAGACTTGCAGTTGAGTAAACGCGCTAACTCAGTAAGGGCCTGATAGTAGACTTGACGTTTAAAATCGACCACCGACTCAAGTTCTACCCAGTACTGATTCCATCGCCAAGCATCGAACTCTGGGCGAACGTTTGCGCGTAGTGATACATCAGAATCACGTCCTACCAAGCGCAACAAATACCAAATTTGTTTTTGTCCCTTATAATTTCCACGCCATTCACGTTTTATCCAATGATCTGGCACTTCATAACGCAACCAATCACGTGTGCGCCCAACAACTTCAACATGGTAAGGATGAAGGCCTGTTTCCTCTGTTAACTCTCTGTACATGGCCTGTTTTGGACTTTCACCTGGATTGATTCCACCTTGAGGAAATTGCCAGGAGTTTTGTTTAATACGCTTTCCCCAGAAGACCTCATTCTTCTTATTCAATAGAATAATGCCAACATTGGAGCGATATCCATTATGGTCGATCATGTAATTTCTCCGTGTGACCCTAACAATGATATTGATACGGATTTCTTCATATTTTATACTAGAACGAAAGCAATGATTATTTTAATAAATATCCCTCATTCAATTTATCAAATTTAATTTGATGCCATTCAGTATACGTGACTATTTAGCATCCCCTTAAGGCTTGGAGCGTACCCTAGTAAACTCAATTTGAGGCTAATGTTATTGCTTAGTCATGACAAACAAATTTCTTAAAGAGGAACTGATCGGAGGCTTTATATATAAAGAGTGATAATACGTTTCATTACCAAAAGCTATTGGCATGCATGTTGTGGGCAAATAATACACACCGCATCCTTTCAAGGTAGAATCACTTCCATTCAATTGTTGCGACGGAGCTGAGCAATGCGTGTATCGCAATTTTTTATATCCACTTTCAAGGAGGCTCCTGCTGAAGCAGAATTAATGAGCCACAGACTGATGATGCGTGCGGGTCTCATAAAGCGTCTTGGGAGTGGGTTATACACCTGGATGCCACTGGGTTTGAGAGTGTTGCGCAAAGTCGAATCCATTGTTCGGGAGGAAATGGATAAGAGTGGGGCAGTAGAACTTCTTATGCCTGTTGTGCAACCAGCCGAATTGTGGCAAGAGACAGCGCGTTGGGATAAATTTGGACCACTGATGTTGAGAATCAAAGATAGGAATCAACGTAATTACTGTTTTGGACCTACGCATGAAGAAGTGATTACTGACATTGTGCGGAGAGAAATAAAAAGTTATCGTCAATTACCACTTAATCT
Organism: Nitrosomonadales bacterium; assembly: GCA_004525885.1. Taxonomy (GTDB): domain Bacteria; phylum Pseudomonadota; class Gammaproteobacteria; order Burkholderiales; family Nitrosomonadaceae; genus BJGV01. The sequence continues at coordinate 2,068 of SPBV01000003.1, read as the reverse complement.
ATATCAGATTCAAACCAAATTTCGTGATGAGATTCGGCCGCGCTTTGGGGTAATGCGTGCGCGAGAATTTGTAATGAAGGACGCATATTCTTTTCATGCTAATGTTGCCAGCCTGGAGCAAACATATCAGATTATGTATGACACCTATAGCAGAATATTCACACGATTAGGGTTGAAATTTCGTGCGGTAGTTGCGGATACAGGTGCAATAGGTGGCAGTGGCTCGCACGAATTTCACGTATTGGCAGACTCGGGTGAGGATAGTATTGATTTTTGTCCAGATTCAACTTATGCAGCCAACATTGAGTTTGCTGAGGCGTTGCTACCAGAGAAATTATGTGAAGAAGTTAATAATCCCATACAAAAGATTGCAACATCCAACAAAAAAACTTGTGAAGAAGTAGCAGAGTTTTTGAATGTACCAATTCAAAAAACCGTTAAAACTTTAGCGGTGATGGTGAATAATGAAATGGTTCTTTTGTTATTGCGAGGTGATCACCATTTAAACGAAATAAAAGCTAGGAAAATCCAATTCCTTAATAATTTTCGGATGGCAAGCAAGGAGGAAATTCTTGAAAGAACCAGCTGTTGTGTAGGATATATTGGACCAGTTGGTCTTGATCTACCCATTATTTCAGACCGGACGGTTGGGGAAATGAGTGATTTTATTTGTGGTGCAAACGAGGCAGGCTATCATTATACCGGCGTTAATTTTGGTCGTGATATGAAAGTACCTGATCACGTATTCGATATTCGCAATGTTGTTCCGGGTGATCTATCTCCTGATGGAAGAGGTAAGATGGTAGTTTGTAGATGCATAGAAGTTGGACATATTTTCAAGTTGCGCACGGAATATTCTGAAGCGATGAAAGCTAATTATCTAGATGAATCTGGCCAGTCTAGACCCATGGAAATGGGGTGCTACGGTATCGGTGTATCACGCATCGTAGCAGCGGCTATTGAACAGAACCACGATAAGCACGGTATTGTTTTTCCACTTGTAATGGCACCATTCCAAGTCGCAATTGTACCCATTGGTATGAATAAAAGTATAAAGATAAGAATTGAAACAGAAAAATTATATATGGAACTCTCTGCTGCTGGTATTGAAGTATTACTCGATGATCGCGATGAGCGCCCGGGCGTGATGTTTGCTGATATGGAATTGATTGGTATTCCCCATCGTATTGTCATCGGAGAACGTAGTTTGAAGGAAGGAAATGTCGAATACCAAGGTCGGAGCGATGATAAATATCAGGCTATTCCCCTGCAAAGCGTTATTGATTTTGTAGAATCAAAAGTATGCTGAGATTAGCTGGGATATTGTTATTGTTCTTTCCTGTTTTTGCTCAGGCTGGGGCTCAAATGTATGAGCCACTCTCTGCGAGTGTCACAGCGGGAATGCATATTAAAGTAACCGATCAGCCTGTTAGTCGCCAACAGTTTATATCTACGTTTGCATCTAGAAAAAAAGCCATGGTATGGCTAGCCACCATGACCGAAAGACTTAAAAAACGTATATCTGACCCGATAGAGCGTAATGATTTTCTAATGACAGTTCATTACGAAGCTAGACGTGCCAGTTTGGATCCGCAATTAATATTAAGCATTATTCAGGTTGAAAGTGGTTTCAAGAAGTATGCTGTATCAAGAGCCGGTGCATATGGCTACATGCAAGTTATGCCATTCTGGCGTAAATTAATTGGTGACCCTGGCCACAATCTTTTCCACCTGCGTCTTAATCTTCGCTATGGCTGTACCATCCTGCAGCATTATCTAATCATTGAGAAAGGGGGCTACTTTCGTGCACTTGGCCGATACAACGGAAGTCTAGGAGAGGATTTTTATCCTAAATTGGTAATAGGTGCGTGGCACGGTACCTGGGCCTACTCGTCATAAACAGTAATTGATTCATATTTAGAATAAATTGGCTAACCGCATCTAGGGAAAGAGTATGTTACTAAGAGCTATTAACTATATTTGAGGATGTGATCTTTCCAGCTTGCTGTGCAGCTTATTGAGCGCACTGAGGTAAGCTTTGGCAGAGGCCACTACAATATCAGTGTCT
>SPBV01000322.1 GCA_004525885.1 Nitrosomonadales bacterium | reverse complement strand
TAATACAAGTGGCAAAACGCTTTTCACCGTCCACTACCGCCATCTCACCCACTATCGCACCCGGATGTATAGTAGTAATTTGTTTCATGCGGCGCTGAGTATCCTGCTTTAGAACATCGATACTACCCTCTACTAACAATAACATGTAGTCTCCATCCTCACCTTCGGTAAGAATAATGTCCTTATCTTTTGTTTTATAAAGACTCATGTAACTTGCTAATAAATTAATGTCGAATCGATCCAGCACATCAAATAATTTGGTCTTCGAGATCAGGTCTCCGACCTGCTCCGTTATGACAGAACCATTTCCGATGAATGTAAGATCGTTAAGCCGGCTCTCTTTGATGGGTTGATATGGTTCGGTCATCTACACTTGCCCATATTTTAGCTATTCTTCAAGGTATCGGTTAGCTAAGGCCGCGCGTTGTTCGTAGGCTTTGCGAGCAATGGAAATATCTTCTAGAAAATGCGGCAGTTCATTAATCTTCAGTGCTTGTGGTCCGTCCACCAGCGCTTTACTTGGTACCGGGTGAAAGTCCACCAGGATCATGTTGGCACCAGCTATTACGCCTTGAGCGGTAGCTTGCATAATATCTAGTATCCCGTCAGGTGAACAAGTTCGGGCGCCAACCGAATGTGAAGGATCAATGCAAACTGGCATGCGCGTCAGCCGCTTAACCACAGGTACGTGAGCAAAATCGACAAAATTGCGGTGAGGGTCGGAAGCATTATTTTTCATCCCACGCAGGCCAAATACGACTTTACGATTTCCCTCGGAAGCCAGATATTCTGCAGCATTAAGCGACTCGTCCAAAGTAATGCCAAAACCGCGCTTGATAAGTACCGGAAAGTCCTGCTGGCGTCCAACGATTTTCAATAATTCAAAGTTCTGCGTGTTGCGGGTGCCGATCTGTAGCATTACCCCAGTGGGGTCGCCAGCCTGATCCAGTGCCTCGCGAATTTCATCGACGTGAGATTCGTGGGTAATTTCCATGGCAATGACTTTGATTCCATATTTTCCAGCTAAATCGAAAACGTAAGGCAGACAAGCTTTGCCATGGCCCTGAAAGGAATACGGACTGGTACGTGGCTTGTAGGCCCCAATTCGCGTGCAGTTTAAACCTTGGTCCTGCAATGCTTTCATCATCATCTCGACATGTTCTTGCGTATCTACTGCACATAATCCGGCGAATACATTTAGTGTGTCTTGACCAAAACGTACTCCGTTGTAATCAAAGTGAGTGGAGCGATTATCATTCTTGTGCCGTCCAAGAACACGATACTCCTCAGAAATTCGCACCACTCTCTCTACGCAAGGTAAGTTCTGCATGTCTTCAATGGGCAGCGCTTTAGTGTCGCCGATTAGATACACCTCTGTAAGCAACTGCTCAACACCAGCTTCAGTATGCACGCGTGTCGAAATGCCTGGAAGGGTAGCAAGATGCGCCATTAACTGCTTGTAATCAGGGCTATCTGCGTGCGCGTCTGGGATCAGGATGAGAATCATAGAATGTTGTAAGAATCAGTTATACAATCAGAGCAGTACAAATAACAAAGTAGGCTTGGATTCTAACTGAAATAACCGCCACTTGCCATGCAATTGAATATGGCGTTTAATCACAATTTCTAGAGTAAAAAGCTCCCCATAAAAAACTTTTATTTGCTCAAACCCTATGCCATCTAAAATGACCCCACCAGATAACAACAAACTGGATCGGATTGTTGCTGAATCTCGGCGTAACCGGGAAAAACGGGAGACAACTTACCGTGAGTTAGCGCTTAGGATTTATCCGTGGATCTGTGGACGCTGCGCACGAGAATTTACACATAAAAATATTCAATCCCTTACGGTGCACCACAGGGATCACAACCACAACAACAATCCTCCTGATGGCAGTAATTGGGAACTACTATGTATTTATTGTCATGAGAATGAGCATGCTCGGTATTTAGATAGTGCTGGACGTGACGAACCAGCCACTGCTAGTGAACTGGGATCACAAGCTGCCCATCGTCCATTTGCCAATCTTAAAACCTTGCTTAAAAAATAGGTTCTCAATATAAGGCTGAATTTGTATGCCCCCTCACTAATGAGAATTCTGCCACCAGAATCCAGAACAAAGGAAGCTGTGAACTTTCCGCCCGCTATTTTTTTGATGGGACCCAC
>SPBV01000143.1 GCA_004525885.1 Nitrosomonadales bacterium | reverse complement strand
CTATAGCAGGGGTTATCTTAATTATAAGTATTTATATTTTTAAGTACCCTTTCCCCACGAGTCTCTCAGAGTTACTGTGCGGTTAAATACAGGTCTATCTGGCTTCATATCTACCCGATCGGCGACAAAGTAACCATTCCGTTCAAACTGGAAAAACTCTTCTGGCTGAGCTTCGCTGAGCGCGGGCTCAATATATGCAGAAATAATCTCCTTCGAATTCGTATTGATGTGCGCCTGGTAATCTCGGTCACTTACGTCGGGATGAGAATCGGAAAACAAACGGTCAAACAGCCGCACTTCTCCCTTAAATGCATGTTTAGATGAAAGCCAATGAATATTGCCCTTAACTTTGCGCGCTTTTGTTCCTGTTGTGCCGCTCTTGGTATCAGGGTCGTAACTACAGTGAATTTCCTCGATTTCACCACTGGCGTTTTTCACTACTTTTATACACTTCACGATATACGCATAGCGCAAGCGGACTTCTGCACCGGGGGCAAGGCGAAAGTAGCCTTTAGATGGTATCTCCATAAAATCATCGCGCTCAATATAAAGGGTTTTTGTGAAGGGCACTACACGATTTCCCCACTCAGGTTTCTGCGGATGATTAGGAACGAAACACTCTTCCTCATAACTGTCTGGATAATTGTCTATGATTAGCTTTAATGGCTTCAAAACGACAATGCGGCGTTGTGCGTGTATGTTTAGGTCTTCACGCAAACAATTTTCAAGCACTCCCATATCTATCCATGAATCCGCTTTACTAACTCCAATCCGCTCGGCAAATAAACGAATCGAAGCAGGTGTATAACCCCTGCGACGTAGCCCAGCCAAAGTTGGCATGCGTGGATCGTCCCAACCCTCTACAAATCCACCTTCAACTAACTCAATCATAATACGTTTACTCATCACGGCGTACGTGAGCTTAAGTCGAGCAAACTCTATTTGCTGCGGATGACAGGGAATTATGTCTTTTAATTGGGTCAGTATCCAGTCATAGAGAGGACGGTGATCCTCAAATTCCAGCGTACAAATGGAGTGAGTAATATTCTCCAGAGCATCGGAAATACAATGGGTGTAATCGTACATCGGATAAATACACCATTTGTCACCGGTACGATGATGGTGAATACGACGAATGCGATAGATAACTGGATCACGTAAATTAATGTTGGGAGAAGCCATGTTTATTTTAGCGCGCAACACATGAACGCCATCAGCAAACTCTCCTAGTCTCATGCGACGAAACAAATCCAAATTCTCAGCGAGAGATCGCTCACGGTAAGGGCTGTTGGTACCAGCTGTGGTCAAAGTACCGCGCAGTTTGCGAATTTCCTCATTAGTCATACTATCCACATAGGCTTTCCCTTGGCTAATAAGGTACTCGGAAAATTCGTAAAGCTTCTCGAAATAATCTGAAGAATAGTGCAAGTGCTCACCCCAATCAAAGCCAAGCCATCTGACCGAATCAAGTATTGAATCTACGTATTCTTTTTCTTCTTTTTCCGGGTTAGTGTCATCAAAGCGCAGATGGCATATCCCTTGATATTCAATAGCAAGACCAAAATTGAGGCATATGCTCTTAGCATGACCAATGTGCAAATAGCCATTGGGTTCAGGTGGAAAACGAGTTTCCACACGTCCGCCCCACTTATTGATACGGTTATCTTCGTCAATAATGTTACGGATGAAGTTGGAAGCAGGCCCAATAGGTATAGTAATAGCAGGTATGTCTTTTATTGTGTCTTTCAAGTCAGTCTCTCGAAATATGATGTGCTGCGCCCTACCTAACGGAATACATTATAGTGCAGATAAAATGTTACGGTTTACCAGGCTTTATCCTTTACGCATAATATATTTAAACATGAGCCGTCTGTGGCACAGACGAGGTGGTTTGCTCTACACTGTTGCTGCCATGAAACCACTAACTTTTTCCATTTTACGCCTATTAAGCGACGGCGAATTTCATTCTGGAGTAATGATTGCCCAGGATCTTGATGTATCTCGTACTAGCGTATCTACCGCGTTGCGTGGGCTGGAAAAAATTGGACTAGCAGTTCATAGAGTTCATGGTCGCGGCTACCGTCTACTTGATCCAGTGCAATGGATGGACAAGGACACAATTCTAAAACATCTTGGCACTGAAGCAGGAAATTTTCATCTTGAAGTTTTGGATACCACTAAATCAACTAACACTTTACTGCTGCAGAAAGCCTCGATGAATGAATATTCAGGTAACACTAACACCGACACTATCAGTGTAGTTGCGGCAGAACTCCAGACCAATGGACGTGGACGGCGTGGACAGTTGTGGCACTCAGGTCTAGGTGACAGTCTTACTTTTTCTCTGCTGTGGCATTTCCAAAAGGGAGCAAGCTTCCTGTCAGGTTTAAGCTTAGCTATTGGAGTAGCCATAATACGTACATTAAAATCTTCAGGGATAAAAGACATAGCACTTAAATGGCCAAACGATGTGATGTCCCGCTACCAAAAACTCGCAGGCATACTGATTGAATTACGGGGAGACTCGTTGGGCCCTACTTCTGCCGTAATCGGAGTTGGCATCAATCTAAAGCTATCAGACAACATAAAATCAAATATAGACCAAGAAGCAACGGATTTGTTTTCCATCAATGGAATAACGCCAGACCGCAACAAGTTAATGGCTGGATTATTGAATGAACTTATAATTGTATTGAGAAAGTTTGAAAACCAAGGCTTTAAAACCTTTAGGAATGAATGGGTACAATATCATGGATTCGAAAATAAACCTGTCACACTTCTCCTGCCTGACGGCTCAATCCAGGAGGGTGTGGTACAAGGTGTCACGAACGACGGATCGTTATTACTAAAAACTTTAGCAGGCACTCGTTATTTCAATGGGGGTAATATCAAGTTACGCAAGGTGATATAACATGACTTATTTAATGGCAATAGATTCGGGAAATACCCGTGTTAAGTGGGGGTTACATGATGGTTGCAGCTGGTTAAAACAAGGGGACGTTGCTCAAGATAAAAATGTGTTATTACGACAAGAATGGCAAGATTTGCCAAAACCCCTATGTATCATAGTTTCAAATGTGGCCAATACAATAGCAAAGACAATGTTGTCTGAATTACTTTCCTGCTGGGAGGCAAAACCTAAATGGATCACCTCCCTTGCATATCAATGCGGTGTTCGAAATAACTACACTGATCCGTCACTGTTAGGCAGTGACCGGTGGGCAGCTTTGATTGCGGCATGGGAATTGCAACAGCAAGGTTGCTTGGTAGTAGATGTAGGCACTGCTATGACGGTGGATGCCCTTTCCGATACAGGGGAGTTTCTTGGAGGCATCATCGTTCCTGGTTTTGATCTTATGAAAAAAACACTAACGACCAACATCACAGGGCTGCAAAATCAAGAAGGCGAATTTCATGATTTTCCGGACAACACTGCAGATGCTATACATAGTGGCACAATACAAGCATTAGTCGGCGCAGTAGAGCGCATGTCCACGTTACTTACTATTACTTTGGGTCATGTGCCTGAGTGTATCGTCAGCGGGGGCGGGTCCCGGCAGCTCAAATCCAAACTACGTATGAACGCTAATATGGTAGATAACCTGGTATTAGAGGGCCTTGTATTAATTGCAAAAGAAAATTCAAGGATAATGGTATAAGTCTAAATTTATGGCTATCCTGAATATCTGTATCTGGCACTTAAAACAAAGTAACTAAAAATTAATTTTCTTGCTCTATCAATCCTATTTCGGAAACCTATGTCTGTTTTTCAGCAAACGACCTTTTATACCACCATCAATCACCTGCAAGATTTACCACCCCCAAATGGAGTGGAGATCGCTTTTGCCGGCCGCTCAAATGCTGGAAAATCAAGCGCTATCAACACGCTTATAAATCGTAATCGTCTAGCTTTTGTCAGTAAGACACCAGGGCGTACTCAACATATCAATTTCTTTAAACTTGGGAATGGGCATTTTTTAGTTGATCTTCCTGGCTACGGATACGCTAAGGTACCATCTGAAATCCGCCAGCACTGGGAGGGCTTACTTAGCACGTATTTGCAAACCCGGGAACCACTACATGGTATGGTTCTGATTATGGATATTCGTCATCCGTTAACGCTGCTTGACCGGCGTATGCTTGACTGGTTCACGCCAACTGGGAAGCCCGTACATGTATTACTTACTAAGGCAGATAAACTTACCCGGCAACAAGCTGGGAAAACCCTACAAAATGTACTAGTAATTTTGGGAGAAACCTACCCACAATGTAGTGTCCAACTATTTTCCAGTGCTTCTAAAAAAGGGGTCGAAGAGGCTTATAAGATACTTGGTAACTGGCTTGGATTAGACTCGTCTCCAATTCAAAAACAAAACCCAGTGTTAAGATCAAAATCTAAAATAAAAAACCCCCGGTTCAAGGGGAAGAAAACCGGGGGCGAACTACCTTAACTAAGTGATAATTAAGGCTCCAGCTCAGGGAGAAGAGCGGAGACAACCAAAGCTGTCTGATAATGAGACGATAAAAATGATAGTAAGTTCCCGAGATATTAATTTTAATGACTCACCCTCACCAAAATCAGGACCAAAATAGACGCTAACATTTTGTTATTTAAGAAATAACCAACTTAATTATTTAATTAAAATTTTTGCGGCCACGCTAATAAAATGGGTATGCCCTACGATTTTACAGATTTCGATATTTACATTACAGCTAAAATTTTACCCTCACCATTTTAAAACCATTAAACTAAGCTCTATTCTAATAATTTCCCTTATTTATTATTAAATTTTCTTTT
>SPBV01000053.1 GCA_004525885.1 Nitrosomonadales bacterium | reverse complement strand
TAGTGATTCGATGCGCTCCAGGGTTCGTGTTATAGGGTGCAAGCCACCCATTCCCAAGCCGCGTCCCGATAGAGTCACATCAAGCGCTTCTCCAGCTAATTGCGCTTCCATTTCTTTGAATAAAATTAACTCACGACGGCAGTTAATCTTTGTTTCTAATATTTCCTTCAACCTATTGATCTGGCCACCCATAACAGGGCGCTCTTCCGGGGAAAGTTTCCCCAATCCCCTCAGCATTTCAGTTAATACGCCACTTTTACCAAGATAGCGCGCCTTTGCATGTTCAAGTTCAATAGTATTATCTATGCTATTGAACAGGCTTGTTGCTTCATTGAGAAGATTTTCTAGGTTGTTCATGAGAACACAATGTAGGACTGGCTACCAACTCTTCTGTACGTACAAGAAAAAAAGGCCAAGGTGTTTCTATCCCTAGCCTCCTGAACATTTTTTCGCTATAGCTAGCTATGTAGCGAGGCTAGCTTTTGCTTGTTCAACTAATTTCACGAAAGCTGGATTGTCAAGGACAGCAATATCAGCCAGCACTTTACGATCCACCTCGATTGAAGCTTTCTTCAGCCCATTCATAAAGACGCTGTAGGATAGGCCACATTCACGTGCAGCAGCATTAATACGAGCGATCCAAAGGGCACGAAATTGGCGCTTTTTCTGGCGCCGGTCGCGGTAAGCATATTGTCCTGCTTTCATCACCGCTTCCTTGGCGATTCGATAAACGTTTTTACGGCGCCCACGGTATCCCTTGGCTAGATTCAGCACCTTCTTGTGACGGGCATGAGCTGTTACACCACGTTTTACTCTAGGCATGACAGTTCTCCTTAGGCGTAGGGCAACATAGCGTGCACAGACGCTAGGTTGCTATAATGAACTTCGGTTGTACCTCTCAACTGGCGCTTACTCTTGGTAGTTTTTTTCGTGAGAATATGGCGTTTGAATGCATGCGAGCGCTTGACGCTACCGTCAGCCCTTACCTTAAACCGCTTAGCGGCACCCCGCTTAGTCTTCATTTTGGGCATAATTTAACTCCTATTTTTTAATATGACGCTAGGTGCCTCCTAACTGGAAAGCTTTTATAACCTAGACATCACTTGTTTTTTCTCTAATATATTTTTATATTAGGTATAGTTTTTGTTAGACTTACAGCTGTCTACTCTATTACGCTATAACAAACCAACTTTTGGTACTTCGCTAATTCAATTTTAAATCTTATCAGCCCTTGTCTTGGTTTCAATCGTAATATTCGTTTCCAAGCTTTCTGCATCCTGAGTTGTGTCACTATCTTTCTCTGTCGTACTTGGTTTAAGTTCCCTCGGTTTTATTTCTTTAGGCTTGGCCGTCTTCACCTCTTTTTTCTTGGGTGACAGAACCATTACCATTTGCCGTCCTTCCATTCTCGGAAACTGCTCTACTATTGCATAAGTCTCCAAGTCATCTCTTATTCGCTCCAGTAATCGTATACCAAATTCCTGATGCGCCATTTCACGTCCACGGAAACGGAGTGTAACCTTAGCTTTATCTCCGTCAGCTAGGAAGCTAATCAAGTTGCGAAGCTTGATATTGTAGTCACCCTCGTCTGTATTCGGGCGGAATTTTACTTCTTTAATTTGGACTTGTTTCTGCTTAAGCTTAGCCTCATGTTTTTTTTTGCTTTCTTGATAACGGAATTTACCATAATCCATTAAACGGCATACTGGAGGTTGGGCGGTGGGGGCGATTTCAACTAAATCTATCTCAGCCTCATTCGCCAAAGATATAGCGATTTCCAGAGTAACGACACCTATCTGCTCTCCTTCCACACCGATTAACCGCACTTCCGGTGCATTAATCTCATGATTGATATGCGCTGCTTTTTCCTGAGCTATAGTAGTTCCCCGAGTTTGTTAAATAAATTAAACCGCGCCTATCTTTGTAGATATCTCTACCTTAAGGCGTTCAATCAATACCTGAAGAGACATCTGGCCAAGATCGAAACCAGACCGAGTACGCACAGCCACCGTTTGAGTTGCTACCTCTTTGGAGCCCACAATGATCTGGTAGGGTAGCTTTTGTAAACTATGTTCTCTTATTTTATAGGTTATCTTTTCATTTCTCAAGTCTGCATGTGCTCGAATGCCACCGCACTTGAGTTCCTCCGTTATTTTTTTAGCGTAATCTGCCTGTCCTTCAGAGATGTTTAGAACCACCACTTGCTTTGGTGAGAGCCACAAGGGTAGGGCTCCAGCATGGTTCTCGATGAGAATACCAATGAAGCGTTCTAATGATCCTAAAATTGCACGGTGCAGCATAACTGGGATTTGACGTGAGTTATCTTCAGCAACAAACTCTGCACCTAATCTTTCTGGCATAGAGAAGTCAAGCTGGAGAGTGCCGCATTGCCAAACCCTCCCAATACTATCTTTAAGAGAAAAGTCTATTTTTGGCCCGTAAAAAGCACCTTCACCTGATTGTAACTCCCAGTTAAGCTGCTTGTGTTTTAACGCTAATTCCAGAGCAGTTTCTGCCTCATCCCATTGCTCCTCTGAACCAACGCGCATTTGTGGGCGTGTTGACAGTTTCACCAGAATTTCATTAAAACCAAAGTCAGTGTAAACTTTCTGCAACAGGTCAATAAAATTTACCACTTCATCTTGTACTTGGGCTACAGTACAGAAAATATGTGCATCGTCTTGGGTGAATGTCCGTACCCGCATGAGACCGTGTAATGCGCCCGAAGGTTCGTTACGATGACATGAGCCAAATTCTGCTAGTCGCAATGGCAAATCACGATAACTTTTTAGTCCTTGGTTAAACACTTGGACATGGCCAGGGCAATTCATTGGTTTAATTGCAAAATTACGTTCTTCCGAATGTGTAGTGAACATATTTTCACGAAAATTTTCCCAATGTCCAGAGCGTTCCCATAAGGCCTTGTCAAGTACTTGAGGCGTCCTAATTTCTTGATAGGAATTTTCTTGGAACACCTCCCGCATATACTGCTCTACCTGCTGCCATATAATCCAGCCATTTGGATGCCAAAATACCATACCAGGAGCTTCCTCCTGAATATGATATAAACCCAATTGCTTACCAAGTTTGCGGTGATCTCTTTTTTCAGCTTCTTCAAGACGGAGAAGGTAGGCATCCTGATCCTCTTTTCTAACCCAAGCTGTACCATAAATTCTCTGTAGCATTTCATTGTGAGAATCTCCTCTCCAATAAGCACCTGCTACCTTCATCAATTTAAATACCTTAAGTCTGGAAGTGACTGGGACATGTGGGCCACGGCAAAGATCAGTAAAACTTCCCTGAGAATAGAGCGACACATCTTCATCGCCTGGAATAGCTTCGATGATCTGTGCTTTGTAGTGCTCATTCTGGTTCCTAAAAAATTTAATTGCCTCAGACCGTTCCCAAATTTTGCGTTCTACTTGTAAATTGCGTTTACTAATTTCAGACATGCGTTTTTCGATTGCTTCCAGATCATCCAGAGTGAAAGGACGTTTGTAAGAAAAATCGTAGTAAAATCCGTTTTCGATTATCGGTCCGATAGTAACTTGAGAATCCGGGAATAGTTCTTTTACCGCATGTGCCAGTAAATGTGCGCTAGAATGACGAATAATTTCTAGTCCTTCCGTATCTTTCTCAGTCACGATAGAAAGATCTCCATCGACTTCAATACGGCTAGATGTATCCACCAACTTACCGTTTATTCTGCCTGCTAACGCTGCACGTGCTAGTCCAGCACCAATAGACGCTGCAACATCCATTACAGTCACTGGCTGATCAAATTTACGCTCCGAACCATCCGGCAGGCGAACAACTGGCAAGTTTATTCCTTTGACAAAGAGATTTAGAAAATTATACCAGCGAATACAATTTATAATATAGATCTAGAAAAAATTGCATACATCAAATTAAGAACAAGTATCTAGAAGAGATGCGCATTATTTTTGAAAGAAAGCTCATGTCGGCTAATCGTGGGCGCATTTTATGCCAAGTAGTTTTTATAGATTCTCTGCTTTTCGTAAAGCATTGGAAATATACTCAACCCAGTACTTGACCTTTTGTTTTGATTCTCCCTCTACCATTACGCGCACAAGTGGCTCGGTGCCAGATGCGCGTAATAATAGGCGGCCTCGGTCTCCAAGATCACGTTTGGCTTTTGTCTGAGCAGATTTAATTGATGCTATAGCATGAAAATCGAACCCTTTTCTTACTTTCACATTGATAAGTTGTTGTGGATAAAGCGTAACGCCACGAGAAAGCTCTGCCAGACTCTTGCCAGAATCTTTCATTGCATGTAGTACCTGCAATGCAGAAATAATTCCATCACCTGTGGTGTGCTTATCAATGCAAATTATGTGGCCAGATCCTTCTCCTCCTAGCTCCCAACCTTTTTTTTGCAATAGTTCCAGCACGTGTCTATCACCAACATTGGCGCGGGCAAAAGGAATGCCCAACTTATTAAAGCGGTTTTCTATAGCAAGATTAGTCATCAATGTACCAACTACTCCACCCTTGAGCAGGTTTTTCTGCTGACGGTGTTTGGCAATGATGTAGAGTAACTGGTCGCCATCGTAGAGCACACCTTTTTTATCAGACATGATCATGCGATCACCGTCTCCATCAAGTGCAATACCGATATCAGCTTTGTGCTGGATGACAGCTTTTTGTATTGTTGTACTATGTGTAGCACCGTATTCTTGATTGATATTTAGGCCATCAGGTTGGGCTCCTATAATAACCACGTCTGCACCCAGTTCATGTAGCACATGGCCAGCGATGTGGTATGTGGCTCCATGGGCACAATCAACCACAACACGCATACCGCGTAAATCAAGATGATATGGAAAGGTACTTTTGCAAAACTCAATATAGCGTCCTGACGCATCATTAACTCGTCTTGCTCTACCAAGTTTCGCAGAGGGCATGGATATTAACGGTGCATTTAGTCCTGCCTCTATATTATTTTCAATAATATCGGATAACTTATTTCCAGAAGCAGAAAAAAACTTGATACCGTTGTCTTCAAATGGGTTGTGTGATGCAGAGATTACAATCCCTGCCTGTAGTCGCAATGCGCAGGTTAGATAGGCAACCCCTGGAGTTGGCATTGGGCCAGTTAACAGCACATCCACTCCAGCAGCAGATAGTCCTGCTTGCAAAGCTGACTCTAACATATAGCCTGATATGCGCGTGTCCTTGCCGATCAGCACTGCGGGACGCTCATCCTTAGACAGATATCTGTCAGTTGAGGCAAACACTTTACCTGCAGAATAGCCCAGGTGCATGACGAATTCTGGTGTGATAGGGGTCTCTCCTACCCTCCCACGTATACCATCAGTGCCGAAAAATCTTTTGGTCAATAGAATTATCCATTAATGATTAATAATACTAAGAAGCTTTTCAAACAGCGCTTCCTCTATTATTTTTATGTTTGTTTGATTACAGCATTGTAAACTGCCAGAGCATCTTTTGTTGCTTTAACATCGTGCACTCGCAGAATTTTAGCACCTTTAGTTACAGCGAACAAAGCTGCCGAAACGCTACTATAAATTTGGTTACTTACTTTGTTATCAGTTACTTCTCCTAACATAGACTTACGCGATAGTCCCACTAGAACAGATACACCCATGTCTGTAAAATGATCTAGGTAACGTAGTAATTTAAGATTATGTTTCAGCGTTTTACCGAAGCCGAATCCCGGGTCTATTGTTATTCGTTCCCGCGGGATTCCTGCGGCTTGTGCCGCATCTATGCGTTGCCGTAAAAAATCTTTTACTTCTGTTACCACATCATCATATTGAGGGTCTACCTGCATATTTTTCGGTTTTCCTTGCATATGTACTATGCATACTGCTGCTCCCCCAGCTGCTACGACCTCGAGCGCTTCAGGCGCCCGTAGAGCATTAATGTCATTAATCATAGTTGCGCCAGCTTTTATTGTTGCACGCATTATTTCCGGTTTGGAAGTGTCAACAGAAATCGGGATATTCTTGTTAACTAAGTTTCTTACTACTGGGAGAACACGACGTAATTCTTCTTCGACGCATACAGGGACGCTACCGGGACGAGTGGACTCACCACCAATGTCCAGAATGTCAGCGCCCTCTTCAATCAATTGGACGGCATGACGTATAGCATTATCGGTTGATGCGTACAGACCACCGTCAGAGAAGGAATCTGGCGTTACGTTTACAATCCCCATTATAAGAGGGGTTTGATAGGAATAAAAATCTAAAGTTTTTCGCAAGGAGAGACCAGAGAACCGGCTTGGGGAGAGCATTAAATAAGGCGATGAAATCTTATAGTTGCCCGAGACTTATCTCTACAATTGTGAATGAAGGTGAGTAAAATGATGCTACAGTCACTATAAAAAGCTCTTGGTTCCACGCCACACACAATGCCCCTTGCTTATGTTTCCTGTGCCGGGGTTTCCTGTGCCGGAGTTGCAGTTGCAGGCGCACCGGGAGGCGTTAGATCGTCTTTCGGCGGAATTGGTGCATTTTTCGTTGGTTTGGGCGGGCGCGGGTCATTGCCTTCCATTATGTCTCCAATCTGATCGGAATCTATAGTTTCCCATTCCAATAGAGCCTTAGCCATAGCTTCGATCTTATCGCGATTTTCTTCAATCAGCTTACGCGCCAGAGCATACTGTTGATCAATTATGCGGCGAATTTCTACATCCACAGCTTTCATCGTGGCTTCACTCATATTCTTGTGAGTAGTGACGGAACGACCAAGAAAAACTTCACCTTCAGTTTCTCCATACACCATTGGACCAAGTGATTCAGACATGCCCCATTGGGTAACCATCCGCCGAGCCATCTCGGTAGCGCGCTCAAAATCATTAGACGCACCAGTGGTCATCTGTTTCATAAATACTTCTTCGGCAATACGTCCGCCAAATAGTACGGAAATATTCTGTAGAATTTCTTCGCGATCCATGCTGAAACGGTCTTCAACAGGTAATTGCATCGTTACACCCAGTGCGCGTCCTCGTGGAATAATAGTAACTTTATGTACTGGATCAGTTTTAGGCAGAAGTTGTGCTACTACAGCATGCCCAGATTCATGATAAGCAGTATTGCGCCGCTCATGTTCTGGCATTACTACCGAGCGTCGTTCTGCACCCATAAATATTTTGTCTTTGGCGCGTTCAAAATCATCCATATCTACTAGCCGTTTATCACCACGCGCCGCAAACAGAGCCGCTTCATTCACTAAATTAGCCAAATCAGCACCGGACATTCCAGGAGTGCCACGTGCGATAATATCTGCACGCACATCGGGAGAGAGAGGTACCTTTCGCATATGGACATGGAGGATCTGTTCGCGTCCACGTATATCAGGTAGCGGTACCGTTACCTGTCGATCAAATCGGCCTGGGCGCAGCAGGGCAGGGTCAAGCACGTCAGGGCGGTTGGTTGCCGCAACTACAATTACACCAGCTGTTCCCTCAAAACCATCCATTTCAACCAACAATTGGTTCAAGGTTTGTTCTCGCTCATCGTTGCCACCACCTAATCCTGCGCCACGCTGGCGGCCAACTGCATCGATTTCATCGATGAAGATAATGCATGGAGCATTTTTTTTGGCTTGCTCAAACATGTCGCGTACTCGTGCAGCGCCCACACCAACGAACATCTCCACAAAATCGGATCCGGAAATAGTGAAGAATGGAACCTTTGCCTCCCCTGCGATAGCACGAGCTAACAGAGTTTTACCTGTACCAGGGTTGCCGATCATTAATACGCCACGGGGAATATGGCCACCAAGTTTCTGGAATTTGCCGGGTTCACGTAAGAATTCGACCAACTCTCCGACTTCTTCTTTAGCTTCCTCGCAGCCCGCTACATCGGCAAATGTTACTTCATTGGTAGACTCATCTAGCATGCGAGCCTTGCTCTTACCAAATGAGAAAGCACCGCCACCGCGCCCCCCACCTTGCATTTGACGCATGAAGAAAATCCACACACCAATTAATAACAACATTGGGAACCACGAGACAAAGATATTCATCAGTAGTGATGGCTCTTCCTCTGGTTTAGCATCGATAACAACACCTGCCTTAAGCAAATCACTTACCATCCAGGGGTCAGAGGGAGAGTACGTAGTGAATCGTCTACCATCCGCCTTGATACCTTTTAGCGTACGCCCTTCGATGGTTACCTTAGCTATTCTGCCCTGTTTAACCTCGTCGATGAACTGAGAATATTCCATTGGCGCCTGCGTTGTTTGGCGCGTGCTGAACTGGTTAAACACCGTCATTAATACAAGTGCAATCACTAGCCAAATGACTATGTTTTTAACGAGATTATTCAAAATTGCTCCTTGGTTTACACCGCAAGAATTTTCAATTAGTTATTTTAAACCCATTTCTGGATTTATAACAGGCAGGGCCTTTGATCAGAGAAAAGATTTATCTTATTTTGTGACTAAATCACATATTAAAGCTAGTATCTATTTTTAGTTTGCTTAGATTATTAGCATAATAATGTCTACGGTACTTTCCCATGTTTATTTAGTCCCAGTAAATATATTTCGTTGCTACGACCACGTGATGCTCTGGGTTTTCGCGTTACTACCTGTTTAAATGACGTACGCATGGTGTACATAAATTGCTCGAAACCAGAGCCCTGAAATACTTTGACGAGAAAATTGCCACCAGAGTTCAATTGTTCTATAGAAAAATTAAGAGCTAACTCAGCTAAACGCATACCACGTGCCTGATCACTTATCACTATACCGCTAATATTAGGCGACATATCCGAAATTACAAGGTCAACAGGCCTTTCCCCAAGCTTTTTTCTTAGCTCAATCAAGGTATCCTCTTCTTCAAAATTGCCCTGTATGAAGGTGACGTTAGGTAGAGCCTTCATTTCCAGCATATCCAATGAGAATACCCTACCACTCCATCCTACCTTGTTAGCTGCCACCTGTGACCAACCACCAGGGGTCGCACCTAGATCCACTACAGTCATTCCGGGCTTCAGTAAGTAGTCGCGCCTGGATATTTCTATCAGTTTGTACGCGGCACGCGAACGATAACCCTCTTTATTTGCTTGTTTAACGAAGAAATCATTTATGTGATCCTTGATCCAAGCTTTACTGGATTTAGCCTTCTTCATTGAGCGGAATTATATTTTTCAAAGAAATTCATATCAATTTCTCCCCGCCTATTATCGCTATCATTTGTCCACGCCTTAACGTGATAAAGATTCTAGTATTTTGTTGTAAAGATCAGATGAGATATTAAAATCTATCATGATTGAAGTAATTAGATGAATACTAAACATAGTTTAGTATTATTGTGTCGATATGGTTTGTCGACATAAGATTGAATACACTTTAAATATATTTAACATTGTGAATCGTATATTCCCTTGTTCCACCTGGAGCAAGAACTTCTGCTACATCGCCCGGATGTTTGCCAATTAGAGCACGCGAGATGGGGGAGCTGATGGAAATTTTCCCTTGCTTGATATCTGCCTCATCGTCGCCAACAATTTGGTAAGTCACCATCGTACCATTAGCCAAATCTTCAAGATCAATAGTGGCACCAAAAACACAGGCGCCATCGGCATCAAGTTGTGCCGGATTAATGATCTGCGCATTGGAAAGCTTGCCCTCCAGATCGGAAATACGTCCCTCGATAAATCCTTGCTGCTCCTTTGCAGCATCGTATTCGGCATTTTCTGAAAGATCTCCGTGTAAGCGGGCTTCAGCAATAGCGGAAATTACTTCTGGGCGTTGTACCGTCTTCAATTCGTGTAGTTCGGCACGAAGTTTTTCCGCGCCAATCACTGTCAATGGAATTGTACTCATGGGATCTATTCTCTTAAATTATTTTGTTTGAATTTGATTGCTGATTTTTTAGTTTTGTTTTTAGCTGGCCTTGCTCTAGTAGGATTGAGGCCAATATTTCACAAGCCCACAATTCCTTGTACCTATAATTAGTTACAAACATGCACGATGTTGATCATAGCTTACCTAGTCGCATGCAATGTTTGTAAGTCGTAAACTTGCAATTCTTGTATATTTGTCATGCCAACGCATGCAGCACGCGCGCCTGCTAATGTGGTGAAATACGTTATTTTTGCTTGTAATACTGCACGACGAATCGAGTATGAATCCTGAATT
>SPBV01000104.1 GCA_004525885.1 Nitrosomonadales bacterium | reverse complement strand
TGGCTGCTGAAGAGAACCTACATCTTGCCACCGAAGTAATAAAAAATGTTCAGGAAGCTATCGTTATTATTGATTCTTCTAAGAAAGTAATTTCCGTTAATCCGGCATTTACATCGATTACAGGTTATACAGAGGATGAAGCAATCGGAGAGATTCCTCGAATATTTAACACTGATATAAATAATAGCAACTCTTATCAGATCATGTGGAATTCTCTCAAAAAGAATGGACATTGGTATGGAGAGGTGTGGGATCAACGAAAGAACGGAGATTCTTTTTGCCAGGGTCTTTCGCTCGATACAATTAATAATTTATATGGTGAAGTTACTTACTATGCGGCTGTTTTCTATGATATTACTGATCGGAAGCGTACAGAGGAGCGGATTCTTAATTTAAATACAGAATTAGAAAAACGTGTAATGGAGCGTACTCGTCAGCTTCAAGCCTCTAATAAAGAGCTAGAAGCTTTCAGTTATTCAGTCTCACATGATTTGCGTGCTCCTTTAAGAGGTATAGATGGATTCAGCCAGATACTTCTAAACAAATACTCTGATCAGCTAGATGAGTCAGGTAATAATTATCTGCAACGAATCCGTAATGCTAGTGAACGTATGGGACATTTAATTGATGACCTACTACAATTATCAAAGGTTAGTGCAAGCAAGATTAAAACCAAACCTGTTGATTTAAGTAAATTGGTTTATTCAATATTAATGGAGTTACAAGAAACGGAACGTGAGCGGCAAGTAAAGCTTGAAATACAAGATGGGGTTTTTATCGATGCTGATCCTAGACTTTTCCGAATCGTACTAGAAAATCTCGTAAGTAATGCTTGGAAGTTTACTGGGAAGAAAGATAACACAATTATTCATTTTGGCGTTAAGGAACAGAATGGTGAACAGGTAGTATTTATCAAAGACAATGGAGCTGGGTTTAATATAAAGTACGTTCATAAACTATTTGGCGCATTTCAGCGGTTACACAGCGTGACTGAATTTGAAGGCACCGGTATTGGTCTTGCTACTGTGTTGAGGATTATGAATTTACATGGTGGGCGTATATGGGCAGATTCAACTTTAGGTGAAGGTGCAACCTTTTATTTCGTTGTTCCGGATCCACAGTAGAGTTAAGACGGCCTGCTAAAGACAAAGGACAGATTGAGCACACAAACTATAGATAAAGTAATTTTGCTGGTGGAAGATAACCCAGATGACCGAGATCTTGCACTGTTGGCATTTAAGGAAGCGAATATTACAAGTAAAATCATAACTTGCTGCGATGGTGAGGAGGCCTTGGATTACTTGTTCGCAACTGGAGCCTATGTTGATCGCGATGCCCGTATAATGCCAGAGGTTATGCTTCTTGACCTTAAACTTCCTAAAGTTGATGGTTTTGAAGTGCTAAAACGAGTACGTGAGGATCCCAGGACAAAACTGCTTCCAGTAGTGGTCCTTACCACTTCATCGGAGCAGAAAGACCTAGTTGAAAGTTATCAGCTAGGCGCTAATAGTTACGTACGTAAACCAGTTGATTTTGGTAAATTTATTGATTTTGCTAAGCAGTTTGGGTTGTACTGGCTAGAATTGAACGAATCTCCAGTACGCAGAGGTATTAGAAGAGAGAATTAAGAAATTTACACCTGTAATTATTCTGGTAGATTTATTATGGACTGGTAATCTGACAAATGAATGCGTGTTACTTGATAGAGAACTGTTCTCCCCTGCATTTAGCAAGCTAGTCTAGTTATTGGTAGAATGTTAAAGACTGAGATTGTATTCATATAAATTTACAGTAAATTATTGTTCGTGTTTTGGTGTTTTGGTATTGATACTAATTATCATGACATATACAAAATGATCAATTTTATGCCAATTTATTAGGAAAACGGACTAGCTCAAATAGTGCCGATCAGTTTAACAAGAACTCCACTCATGGGGTATAAAAGCATGGGACATCAGACTTTGCGCGTATTAATGATTGAAGATTCGGCAGATGATGCAGAATTAATTTTATGTCCTCTTAAAGAGAGTGGGTTTGCAGTCTATTGCTTACGTGTTGAAACTATTGAGAGTTTGCGGGATGCGCTGAATAGCGAAAATTGGGATGTGATTCTATCTGATTATAATCTGCCAGATTTCGACGCTGGAGAAGCATTAACATTACTGAAGGAGCATGATCTAGATATTCCATTGATTATAGTGTCAGGATGCATCGGTGAAGAAACAGCAGCATCTTTAATGAAGGCAGGAGCACACGATTTTGTGATGAAAGGTAGTCCCGCACGGCTAGTTCCAGTTGTACAACGCAGTCTACTTGAGGCAGAAAATCGCAGACAGTTCAGTCTCTCACAGACCGCATTGAAAAAAAGTGAGGCTCGTTTTCGGGCAATCGCTTCCAACCTTCCTGGTGTAATGTTCCAGTTCATGCTAGAACAGCAAGAAAAAATAAGTTTTCCATACGTAAGTGATGGCTCACTAATGTTACTTGGTTTGCATCCAAGCACTCTTATGGATACCCCAGAGATATTTTCAGAGATGATAATACCTCAAGATTGGCCATCCTATTGCAGCTCAATGACTGCTTCAGCTAATAATCTTTCTCCTTGGAACTGGGAAGGTCGTATCCGGGTAGATAAGGAAACCGAAGTGAAGTGGATTAGCTTACGTGCTACTCCTAGACAAACTTCTAGCAAAGCGACTCTATGGGATGGTATCGTAATAAATATTACCAGGAACAAGTTGGCTGAAATAGAAATAGCTAGTTCTCGTGAACAGTTAGCCGAACTTTCCTCCTATTTACAGAAAATTAAGGAACAAGAGCGCGCAAGGATTGCTAGAGAAATACATGATGATATCGGAGGTATTCTGACTGCGATTAAATGTGAACTGTTGCCATGGGCCGATGGTGTATCAAATAAACCAGTTTCTTATCGAAAAAAGGCTGAATCAATTGAGTCTTTAGTCGATCAGGTGATTGATAGCACACGTAGAATATCAATGGATTTGCGCCCGGGGATACTAGACTGTGGAATCGTTGCTGCTGTCAAATGGCAAGCAAAAGAGTTCTGTGGGCGCGCCAGACTTCGGTATCGAGTTTCATGTGATAGTGATGAAATTCCATTAGATTCTGAGCTATCAGTAGCTATTTTTCGAATTTTTCAAGAGACTCTGACGAATATTTCAAAGCATGCAAATGCTTCAAGACTGCAGATTCGACTTTCTGAGAAAGACGGGTGGATATTTCTTGAAGTTACTGATAATGGATGTGGGATCTCAGACCAAGATATAACAAAACCACAATCTTTTGGAATCCGTGGTATGCGTGAACGCTGCCAGCAACTTAGGGGCAATCTTTTTATTACTGGCAAGCCAGGCAAGGGAACCAAAGTAAGTATTTCAATTCCAGAAAATGCGATGGAGATATCATCAAAGAAGCCGATAGACAAGAATATAACTCCAACAACGTTACGACCAGCGCTCGCAACTAATCATCAGATTCTGACAAGAATATTACAGCACACTGAAAACTTGGATTACAGATGATACGCGTAATAATAGCTGACGACCATGCGATTGTGCGTCAGGGGTTAAAACAAATACTTAGCGAAACTGACAATATTTCTGTTACAGGTGAGGCAGAAACCGGGTTAGAGGCGATTAAGATTGTACGAGAAAATGTTTTTGATGTTATGTTGCTCGATATTTCTCTACCTGATAAGAGTGGTATTGAAGTACTCAAACAAATTAAGAAAGAGCAACCTAAACTGACAGTTTTGATGTTAAGTATGCACACAGAACATGAATTTGCGGTACGTGCTTTAAAGGCAGGCGCATCTGGCTATCTTAATAAGCAAAGTGCCCCTTCCCAGCTTGTTACTGCGATACGCCAAGTCGCTACTGGAAAAAAATATATCAGTGCCGCCCTTGCTCAAGAACTTGCTAATATCCTAGGTCAGGATACTGATCAACCACTACATGAGATTCTATCTGATCGGGAGTTTCAGACTTTGTGTCTCATTGCGACCGGTAAAACTCCTTCTGATATTTCTACTGAATTATGTTTAAGCCCTAAAACTATAAGCGTATATCGGTCTCGTCTTCTGGAAAAGCTGAAACTTAGCAATAATTCTGAGTTAACTCGCTACGCAATTAGAAATCATTTGGTCGATTAACTCACTTCCCTACCTATCTTCTCTCCATAAACACAGTTGATTTAGAGAACAGCGACAATTGTCCCGTTTATCTAGCTTATAGCTTTGTATTTTCTCTGTTAACTTGGTTGCGATCGTAAAATTCTAAGTATTATTTTTAACTTAAATAAAAGCTAGTTTATATTAAACAGTTAGCTATCTGTTTTATTTTGGGAGGCAATGGGAAATGAACATCACTAAAGAAAAGAAAAAATTTCAGATATTCAAAACAAATAATATTACCGAGTCGACACAAGTATCTATAAACAAAAATAAAAATTCAGTTGGCATTAATGAGTATTTCAAACAAATTGAAAGCTATTCACAGCAAATTAGGTCAACCGATAATCTTAGTGAAATAATCAATATTCTTGATGGAGTATTAATCGAAACCAAACACTTGTATTTTAGTAATGAAGTTATAAATGCACGGGAAAAGGTACATCGTACAGAAAAAGATATCAAGGCATTAAAAAATGAATTGGAAGCACTCGAAGAATTGGTTCATACGGATGCTACAGGAGCCTTAAATCGAGTTGGGCTAGATGCTTCTCTACTAAGAGAGGCTGCACGCGCAGACCGGCACAATAATTTGCTATGCTTAGTTTTGATCAACCTTGATGACTTTAAGCTATTCAATGACACCTATGGTCATCATGCAGGTGATCGAGTTTTGTCATACCTGGTAAATATTACTAAAAGATCTCTGCGTCCTAGTGATATTGTTGGTCGTCTTAATGGAGAAGAATTCGTTATTTTGCTACCGAATACCACTATAGAATTAGCAGCATTAGTAACAAAAAGACTACAGGATAACTTGGTGGATAAATGTTTATTACAAGCTGACCAATCAATACCAATTACGTTTAGTGCCGGTGTGGTCGCGCGTACTCGCTATGAGCATCAAAGCTCTGTAATTGATCGTGCTGATAGGGCCCTGTATATGGCGAAGACTGGTGGAAAGAATCAGATTGTTATAGCAGATTGAAACTAAGAATTACTAACTATATATTACAATGAATAATAGTTCTGAGATTATTGTTATTTACGAGTCTATTCTGGCTATTACAGGGCAAATGCTAAAGGCCGCACAAAGTGCTGATTGGGAGAATTTGATAGCGCTTGAACAAGAATGTAGGGGGCTAACAAGAAAGCTTATGATAAACAATGCAAATAAAATGTTGGATGGTGAGACACGGCAGCGCAAGCAAAAAATTATTCAGCAGATCCTAGCTGATGATGCTGAGATTAGAATTCTCACTCAGCCATGGATGGCACAGCTACAAAATATTCTAAGCAACCCTGTCTATAAGCGCTGTCTGCAAACGTAGGTAAGTTATCATAGACACCTAGCCCAAGAATAATAGCAATTTATAACAGAGAATATTATTTATAATTAATTGCTTATCTATTTATTAATATATATTACATTAAGATTTAACGGAGCAAGATATATAGTATCCCCTCTTCCCATCCCAGCAGAATGAAGTATCTAAAGTAATTACTAAAGGTCGTTGACTGATTGCCGAAGATATTATTACCTAAGTATTATATTTAGGGTGTTTACTCGCAAGTTTAAGAGTTAGTGTTACTATCAAACTAAGAAAATAAAGTTTCGTCTAACCATGCGCTTACGTGGTGACTTGGGATAAAGCTTATACTTCGCTTTACATTTAAGCCTAGTAATGAAGTGCACTCTGTTCAGCCCCCTACATTTTTAACAGACAATAATATCTACTGGAGAGAAGTAAGAATGACCAAGAGGAACCAAACTAATTGGGTGATAGAGTTATCTCCAGAGATAGGAGACAATAAATCTCGTGTTTCTTCAAAATCTAATATTCAGAATATTTTACAGGCAGTTATGCAAAGAAATATGCTTGTTGCCCTTCATTTTGGGCACAACGATGATTTTATCTTAACGTCAATTTTAGCAATTGATCCTGAACTTGGAAAAATAGTAGTAGATTCTGGCGAAGCTGAGAAACTAGGCCAGGTTGTATTACATTCAAATAAAGTAACTTTCGTTACATCTAAGGATGAATCAAAGATTCAATTTATATGTACAGCTATCAGGAAAATACAGTTTGAGGGTCGTAATGCTTTTAGTATTGATCTACCAGAGTCGCTATTACGTATTAAGAAAAGACAGTATTATCAAATTACTAATGCATCACCTAC
>SPBV01000161.1 GCA_004525885.1 Nitrosomonadales bacterium | reverse complement strand
TAATATAATTAAATAAAATAATAAATATTATTTAATGGACAAGCAACTTATACAAAGAGTTAAATTGCTGGATTTAGTTTGCAATGAAGATGATCGAGGCTCCTTAGTTGTAATTGAAGAACAAGACAATCTTCCTTTTATTCCTAAGAGAATATTTTTTATAAACGTTCATAGCTCATCTAGTGTTCGAGCTGGCCATTCATCTTCATCCGAAGAGCTCATTGTCGCCGTTAATGGTGCTGTCACTATTGATTTGGATAATGGCGAACAACAAATTAGTTTGAGATTAGAAGAAAAAAATAAAGCACTTTGGCTCCGTCCAGGTGTATGGTTAAAACTTACAGAATTTACCCCTGGAACGATTCTACTGGTTGCAGCATCGATACTTTTTTCTGAAACACAGTATTTTAAAAAACCTCAGCGGTTATCTGTTGACTAACCATCCTATTATTATTCCACAGGCCGACCCATCTCGTCGTATAGAACGGTTTCGTGCTGAGATCGATGAAGCAATCTCTCAGGTAATATCCAGCTCTCATTATATTTTGGGCACAGCAGTAGAAACATTTGAAGAAGATTTTGCTAATTATCTTGGTGTTAAAAACTGTATTGGTGTTGCATCAGGAACTGACGCTCTAGCTCTATCCCTAAGGGGTCTTGGTATCACCACAGGTGATGAAGTAATTACTACTGCTCTGACATTTTCTGCAACAGCACAAGCAATTTTACATTGTGGCGCCACACCTCTCTTTGTTGACGTTAATCCCATAAGCTTATGCATTGACCCTGCTGATATTGAGGCCGAAATTACAAAAAAAACTAAAGCTATTGTCCCTGTTCATTTATTCGGACAACCAGCAGATATGAAGCGTGTGATGGAAATTGCCTCACAGAATGGACTTGTAGTGGTAGAAGATTGTGCGCAGGCACATGGAGCAAGCATAGCAGGTCGTAAAGTTGGGAGTTTCGGAGATGCTTCAGCATTTTCATTCTATCCAACAAAGAATTTAGGCGGCATTGGTGATTCTGGAGCAATTATGACCAACGATGACGAACTTGCAACAAGGTTAAGGCGTCTTCGAAATTATGGGATGTCAAATGATAACCGGATATCAATTACAATAGGCTTTAATTCAAGAATTGATGAACTTCAAGCTGCTATACTCTCCGTATTACTCCGTCATCTGGATGACGGAAACAGAGAACGCTGCCAACTTGCAGATGAGTATCGTCGTGAATTATCTGGACTTGATCTTGTACTACCACCTAGTAGCTGTGGTGCAGTTTATCACCAATTTGTAATCTCTTGTAAAAATAGAGACAGGCTATCTTATCAATTACAGCACCAAGAAGGAATAATTACAGCTGTGCATTATAACCCTGCGCTTCATCTTCATTCTGCATTTAAAGGAACCACAGTAAAATCATTACCACGGACAGAGTATTTAACTGAACGACTGTTAAGCCTTCCAATTCAACCAGAAATTACTTTTGGAAAAATTAAAATGATTTCAGAAAGCATTGCAAAGCTAACAGGTTAATGGAAAGTGTAGTCGCATTCGGCATCGGATCATCAATTCTAGTTGATATAGAAGAAAGTATTTATCGTGCGGAAGCTATCCTTGTCGCTGGTATCCAAAACTATCCTGGTAAAAACTTCTTATCAAAGGAAATACCTATTTTTACTCCGGAATCTATCTCTGATGATATGAAAAACTTACCTTACATAGTTCCCCTGTTTACTCCCGGTAATCGACAAAAAGCAGCCTTAGAGGCTCAAACACTTGGATTTAAAATAGCGTTTAGCCTTATTGATCCTACGGTAGTTACCCCACGCTCGTTCGCTATAGAATCTGGAGTGTATATTAATAGTGGCTGTAGCTTAGGTGCCGGCAGCTATTTTGATAAATTTGTATTCATTAACCGTGGAGCAAGCATTGGACATCACGCCTATTTCAATCGATTTGTGTCAATCGGACCAGGCGTTGTTGTTGCCGGCAATGTATCCATTGGAAGAGGAGCCATGATAGGGGCTGGTGCCGTGATCCTACCAAAAGTTACCATAGGAGAAAATACAGTAATTGGAGCCGGAGCAGTTGTAAATAAAAATGCCCCATCTCACTGTTTGCTAACCGGAAATCCTGCCAGGATCATCAAAGATGATATACCCGGATATAATAACTTAACCATTTACTGAGTAAAACTAACATGAACTATCTACCTGAAACCAGCCTGATTCTTAATCTTGCCCCGACGGGTATGATTCCAATGAAAAGCCAATCTGCAGAGGTTCCCCTGCAACCAAATGAAATTATTAACGACGTGCTAAACTGTGCAGAGGTAGGTATTTCTTCTGTTCACCTGCATGCACGTGACGAAGGAGGGACTCCAACATTTAGTAAAGAAGTTTACGCTCGGATTATTGGTGGAATCCGGGAAAAACGTCCTGATCTAATTATTTGTGTTTCCTGCTCTGGTCGGGGTGAAGTAACACTTGAGCAACGCACCGAGGTGTTGACTCTGGAAAAAGATTTGCGGCCTGACATGGCATCTCTGACTTTATCTTCGATGAATTTCTCTACTTCAGCAAGCGTTAACTCTCCAGATACCGTTATGAGTCTTGCCATAAAAATGAAGGATGCTGGGATAAAACCAGAACTTGAAATTTTTGATCTTGGTATGGCTAATGTCTTAAGCTATCTAATCGCTCGCGATGTCGTCTCTCCCCCTTATTACGCTAATTTAATTTTTGGTAATCTTGCGTCAGCACAGGCACGCCTCCTTGATATCGGAAGCCTGGAAGTTAGACTACCAACAGAAACAATATATTGCCTGGGGGGATTAGGACATGCGCAGCACCCAGTAGCAGGTATCGCTGCTGCAATCGCACCAGGTGTACGTATTGGGCTTGAAGATAATATTTGGCTTGACCGTCAGCGTACAAAACTTGCCAGTAACTGTGTCTTGGTACAAAAGATTCATTCGTTTGCTGCACTACATGATCGAACAGTTATGTCGCCATCTGATTTACGTATGAAACTTGGGTTACAACCTCCATTATGATTTGAGTCACCATGATTTAAATACAAGATAAATTTGTAGATACACAAACTAAGATATTAGTTTCAATAATACAAGGCAATTTAGGGCTAACAATGTCTCCCATGGTCTCGGTAGTTATCAAGTCTTATAATCACGCTGCTTATATTCATCAATCCATCCAGAGTATTCTGGATCAATCTTTTCAGGATTTTGAGATTGTTATAACGGATGATGGATCAACTGATAAAACGCCAGACATAATCCGTAAATTTACTGATCCCCGCATTCATCTGGAGATATTACCAAACAACAATGGTATATCTATTGCCATGAACAAAACCATTGAAAGGGCCCGTGGTAAATATATCGCTATTCTTAATTCAGATGATTACGCCTTAAGTGGCAGGCTAGAACAGCAAGTGAAGTTTCTAGAAAGCAACTCAGATATTTCGGTTCTTTTTGGGCTTCCAATGCCCGTAGATGATAATGGACGGGAGACTGAAAGTTTTGATGATTTCACACGCCCACTTTCTTTTCCTGATTTTTCTTGCTCTACCTGGCTGAGGAATTTCTTTTTCCATGGTAATTGCTTATGTGCACCAACAGCTATGATCCGTAGTACAGTATATAAACAAGTGGGAGAGTACGACCCTCGTCTTACCGCCTTACAAGACTTTGAAATGTGGATACGAATGCTAAAAGCAAGAAACAATTTCTATGTATTACCTATTGAATTAACTGCATTTCGTATCCGAGATAAAAATCTTAATATGAGCGCACCTCGTTTCGACAGTCGTTTACGTTCAACTTTTGAGCTTAGTCAAGTCTTAAAACAGTATTGTACTGTAAACTTAGGACTACTCACGTCCACTTTTTCAAAAGATATTGCTCGAATTGGACTTTCTTCAGATGATCCATACGAAGTTTGGATTCCAGAGCTTGCGTTAACAATAAACTCCCCCGCACACAACTTATTTGCACTCCAATTGATGTTTGATACAGCAAAAGATATCAATGATATTCATCGGCTGAGAGATTATACTGGCCGTATAAATATCTTCAATATCTTCAAACAATCATCTAAAATATTTCGTGCTAAAAAGATTATTAAGTCTATCCGTACATTATTGAAAAAAATTGGTGCCAGTTGAAGTATGAGCAGTGTGCCTACGAAACATGATATTAAATTTAAACCATTGAGCTATGTGTTCAGAGTTTATCCACATGATGATGGGTCTATAAAACTCAATGGTGCTCAGTTTAAATTTTAGAGCCTACTTTTGATATAAATTATACACTCAATTTTTTTGGCGGCGGGAAT
>SPBV01000207.1 GCA_004525885.1 Nitrosomonadales bacterium | reverse complement strand
TTTTACAAAGAATTAGATTATAAATAAACTTCGTTATGATGTGTTGATCAGAATAATAACAATCTAAACTTTATTCCATTAGACTCTGCTCTGGTCTAATTCCTTTAAACAATGACCAATCCACTGGGTGGTAAGTTTCTCCTGAGCACTATTCTGGCGTAAGCGTGATGCCAGTCCACCAAAATCAACTTGATCAAGCGGTTGGTCTTGATTGAAACATGAAAATACATAAGTAATTGCTCCAGTATCAGGATCTTTGTGAGGCTGCAGGCACTGGGCACAAATTTCTTTCATCATGCATTGCATTGGAGAGTTTATGGAGCCTATTGCAAAATGATCCGCCTTTAAATAAGGCTCAAGTTCGTTACGTCGAGCAACACCCACTGCTGCCATCATTTGGTCAGAACCGATAGCAAGTATCCTGTCTGCCTCTACCAAAGGAATTGGCTGTGGTCCCAAGTCTCCACTGCCATAAGCGGTCATTGCTTCTACTATATTACCAACATAACTCAGATCACCTAACCGTGAAGGCTTAAATCCAGGAGACTCATCACAGCACCATACTACCGTATCTGCAGCAGATTCAATTTCTGCCACTTTATAACGATCAATTCGCTTTTTATACCCAGCGAAATACAGGACTCTTGAACCAGCTGCTCTCGCTGCTGTGCCTATAGAAAATAATACCGCATTACCTAAACCTCCACCTACCAGCACCACAGTTTCACCTGGTACAATTTCTGTTGGGGTTCCCGTTGGCCCCATCAGTACCACTGGATCGCCAGGCTTAAGCATGGCACATAAATCAGCTGACCCACCCATTTCTAACGCTATTAATGATACTAGTCCACGAGAGATATCTACTGATGCGCCAGTCAAAGCAATCCCTTCCATTGCTAACTTTGTACCGCCAGCATTAGCAGCAAGAGTTCCAAAATTCTGGAAACGATAAAACTGACCTGGCTGAAAACGCTCTGCAGACATAGGTGCATGTACCACAATTTCGATAATAGTTGGGGTGAGCCTTTCTACTTTATGTACTGTAGGTCGTAATCGTTCATTAATCTCAGAGAAGAATTGTGAACTTAGTTTTGTTGATACAGGAGGCGTTTGGCTGAGCACGCTGCTTACCACTGGATAGCCTTGCTTTGCGCTAGACATTGCTTTTACCACGTTTCCAGAATAGGACGGATGAAGATCACCGAAAAAACTAATGAAACGTCCATCTTCACAACGACTTAAAAGCACCATAGGGGTTTCTGGTTTAGGATTTCCATATGCTGGATTTACGGGATTTCCCTTTTCATCGCAAGCAGCAAAATAACGTCCATTTAGTTTAAAATTTTTCCCATCTTCTCTAGCAAGAACTGTATTAGGCTGAGTACCTGCTGCAACTAGGACAGAACGAGCTAGTAGCTCAGTTTCTCCAATTTTTTTCCATGAACCTGTTTCATCCAATACTTGAATTGCAAATCTTACAGATCGAGCATGTTCCCGCTGGTCAACCTCTACCCGTTCAGGCGTGAGCCCTTCAGCAAATAAGATACCCTCCTCCAATGCCTTTTCAACTTCTTCATGATTGAGGGTATAAGAAGGGCTGTCTATTAATCGTTTTCTATAAGCGATGGTAGAACCTCCCCAAGACTGAAGTAACTCTAATACGTGTGGCATACGCCCTTCGCGCGCTGCTAACTTTCGCTCGTCTCGAATGGCACGAGCATGACTAAGAAATTCTTCTGCGATTTCACGCTCTTCCTCATCCCACGAGCTACGAATTGCTTCTTCTCCTTGAACAGCAGAAAGAATCTCATAACGACGAAGAAACTTGTCTACCTGCACAGGATAATAGGCAAGAGCTTCAGTTGCTGTATCGATCGCTGTCAGTCCACCACCAATTACTACAACGGGCAGGCGTAATTGCATATTTGCTACAGAATTATCTTGAGCTGCACCAGATAATTGCAGTGCCATCAGGAAATCAGATGCAGCACGAACACCTCGAGCCAGACCATTTGGCAAATCAAGTACGGTGGGACGCCCTGCCCCTGCAGCTAGTGCTACGTGATCAAATCCAATTCTAAAAGCATCATCAGCTGTAATAGTGCCCCCAAAACGTACACCGCCGAAAAGAGAAAATTCCTCTCTCCGTTCTAGTAATAACCGAATGAGCTTAAGAAAATTTTTGTTCCAGCGTACGGTGATTCCATATTCTGCAACTCCACCGAAACCAGCTGGCATACGCTCATTTAGATCTTCATCGAGTTCACTTGCGTTTCTAATAGCCCTGAAAGGCACACGCTTACCCTGTTGACTGATCCCTGAGATATCTGATGGTAAAGACTCAATCTTGAGTCCGTCTATGCCCATTACTGTATGGCCATCATTCATCAAGTGATGAGCTAAGGTATATCCTGCTGGGCCCATACCAACTACTAACACTTTATGACCTGATGAAAGCTTCGGTACTGGACGATATAGGTCGAGTGGATTCCAGCGAGTGAGTAGACTGTAGATTTCAAAACCCCAGGGTAATTCAAGGATATCCTTAAGAGTTCGTGTCTCAGCCTCAGGAATATTTACTGGTTCTTGCTTTTGGTAAATACAGGATTTCATGCAATCGTTACAAATCCGATGGCCAGTTCCAGCACACATAGGGTTATCTAATACAATCATAGCTAGACCGCCAATAGCGATTCCTTGAGTCTTTAGCTTGTGAAACTCAGAAATACGCTCTTCTAGCGGACAACCAGCAAGCAAGACTCCAAATTGGCTTTTTTTGAAAGCTTGAGGTTCCTCAGGTGACTTTACTTTATCCTTCAGCCCTTTTGAGCAAGAGTCCTTTCCTTGCTCATGACACCAAATACAGTAATTTGCCTCATCTAGAGCGCCAACAAGATCAGTACCTTGATCGGTCAATGAGAAACCTTCTCGTCGACGTAAGTGATGTAGACGATGAATAGCATACCCATTCGTACTATCAGTAACTGTCGGCACTAGATGTAAATAATCGAGCTTTAGGTGAGATTTAAATAACACGCCGTCTTGGCTATGCTCTCGTCCTGCTGTCGTTTTCAATGCCCACGCTGCATAAAGTAAAGCGACCTTAAGACGCTCCTCATTCTTCTCTTCGTCCTTTAACCACGCGGTTACTTTCGTAGCAAAAACAAGTTCAGAAAAGGGTGCTTCAAATTCTATTGCAAGTTTTTCTTCCAGTGCGATACCATCGACCATAGATACATCTTCGTCGCTAACCTTATTCATCGCTCGACGCTGTACAAATTGCCGTTTGCAAGAATACAGTGGAGCAAGTTCATGATGACGAGCAGAGAGGGCTTGGACCTCAGGTTCAATACAGAATAGTTTAGAAATGAAATCGTCTACCCAAGGTGCAATCTCTATCAATAGACTAGATTCATCCTTATCATTAAGAGTACCGCAATGAGAGCGAGCATGATCAAAGCGAGCGTGTAGATCAGGCTCACCCTCTTGTAGAAAATTAAGAAAAGACTGGTCTAGCTTTAAAAGACCATTGCGACGATACAAATCTTCGAAGATCATATCGAACCCAAGAACAAGAGGATCAGTTGTTGTTCCCAACGTAGAATCTAAAACTGGTTCTAAGCTTTTCATGATAAATAAATTGATATAAATATTTTAAAAATAGAAAACGGA
>SPBV01000326.1 GCA_004525885.1 Nitrosomonadales bacterium | reverse complement strand
CTTTCCTTTGATCCCGGCGAGTCATGGCAACCTCGTGATGAATTCCTACATAATGCGCTTGAGCGTCTAGAGCGTGGAGAGCTTGCTTATACGATAAGCATAGATGGTCGCCTTGCCCATTGCAGTTGGGTAGCGAAAAACCAAGCCAATTTTTATATGCCTGAAGTTAAACAGTCAATGCCGCTTCCATCTGGTAGCACTATTTTTTATGGTTTTTATTCACATCCAGATTTCAGTGACCAAGACCTCTATCGTGCTACTATCGGACACATATTATTCGAATCTTTCACAGATGAGGAGACAAAATATGCATACATTTCTGTGCTTGCAGATAATTTATCCTCACGGCATGTTATTGAAACAGAGGATTTTGAATATCAGGGATCTTTTTTTTTAGTGCGCCGCTTTGGTGCTGAGCGAAAATGGGCTAGCTCCCTGCTCACCCATTCATAAACTATTTATGCGCAAAGCCAAGCTTTTCCTATTTTTCTTATGCAAAACGGCTGGATTGTTTCATCTTGCCCAATGGATAACCCGTGATTGTTTGAAAGTTCTTTGTTACCATGGCTTTGAGCTTATCGATGAGACTAGTTTTAGACCAAATCTTTTCATTAAACTAGAACAATTTGAAAAAAGGTTAGCTACCATTCGACGGTATGGTTTCCATGTGTTGCCATTAAGCGAAGCGATTGATAAACTTTATTCGCTCGATCTCCCAAAAAATACGGTCGTAATTACGGTAGATGATGGTTTCCATTCATTTCATCGTCTTGCAGTTCCGTGTTTGCAGCGCTATGGGTACCCGGCAACGGTTTATGTCACAACTTATTACGTCGAGAACCCTAATCCAATCTTTAGATTAGTTGTTCAGTACATGTTCTGGAAGACTCGCAAACTAGAACTTATACTGAGAAATGTTCCTTGGAGCACATACAAGGCAATCAATCTTTCTGTCAAATCGGAAAGAGAGAAGGTAATTTGGGATTGTATAAACTACGGTGAGCGCGAATGTACGGAGGAAATGCGTTGTACAATCTGTAAGGAGTTGGGTGTTCTGCTTGAAACACCATACGAGGACATCACGCATTCGAAAACTCTACACTTGATGACGCCTGACGAGTTGCGCTCCCTTGTTACCGCGAAGGTGAGTATTGAACTTCATACGCATCGCCACACCTTCCCAAGCAATAACCTAGCTCGTGCAGAAAAAGAAATTATTGATAACCAGTCGGTTTTTAAGAAATATCTCATTGCTGAACCAAGCCATTTTTGCTACCCAAGTGGCCTGTGGGACAAGTGCCAGTGGACCTTACTAGATAGCATGCGTTTAAAGAGTTCGGCAACATGTTTACCTGGGCTTAACTCTCACAAGACCCCTAGACACGGACTACATCGCTTCCTGGATGGTGAGAATATACATCAATTGGAATTCGAAGCCGCCTTAAGCGGATTTTCCGATCTCATGAATAAATTACGTTCCAATTTGTAAGAATAGAGCTGTATCCAGCAGCATACCCCCCGTTACAAAGTATCTAACCAGCCAGATTATGGTCATTTTGAATTTCAAACTCAAGATGACTATTACAATCATTTGTATTAGTAGTGCTCGTAAATACCAAAATTACGAATGAAAATAAAAGCCCATCATGTAAAATCCCCAAATATTAAACGCTGCGATTCCACAAGACGTTGTAGATTAGATTTATGCTAATTGGCAACAGGAGTCACGTTACAAACTGTAACTTTTACTACAAGATGGTCTTTATTTTGGATGATTATGCCATCTTTTCTAAGAGATCGCAGTTCTCGTAACTTTTTTGAAACAGAATGATTTTCTAATATTTTGCTGGTGCATTGTCTGTATTAAAATATTTAAAATAAGAAACTAGCCTACTTTTATCATCCAATGAAGACCTTTCAGTAAGGTATCCGTACCAAGGAAACTTTGATGACAAAGTACTAACGAATCCCCATCCTCTTCCCGAATATACGCCTGCACTTTGATCACAAGTGAAATAGAGAATATCACCTGCCTTAAGAGTAATGACTTTCTTTCCAGATGAAAAATTTTCTTTTCCCTCCTCTGGTTCCCAATAGACCCTGTAACTTCCTGGTAATAAATCAACAGCAAGATACTCTTTATAGGCT
>SPBV01000242.1 GCA_004525885.1 Nitrosomonadales bacterium | reverse complement strand
GAGTTACTATCGATTCGCGAACAGCTGATGAAGGATAACCAAAGTGGTAGTTGAACTCGGTAAAGCCGGGCTCGATTCCGGGTAGCCAAATTGGCTGCCATGGGGGAATTCCCTACCCCTAAAATGGGGGAACACCCCATAGACGAGGCCCGGCTGCCACGCTACTTAGTGCGACTCTAAAGTAGAGACAAGAGAGGCATTCATGAAATGAGTGGCTCTCTTGTCTCTACTTTAGCGAAGCGGTAATGTAGCGTGGCGATCGGACCTCGTCTATGGGGCGTTCCCCCATTTTACGGGTGGGGGAATCCCCCATGGCAGCCAATTTGGCTACCCGGAATCGAGCCCGGCTTTACCGAGTTCAACTACCACTTGGGTTATCCTTCATCAGCTGTTCGCGAATCGATAGTAACTCCTGCTGGCGCTTGGCGTCAGTTTTGGGGTAGTGCATTTTGAGTGACTCGAAGGTATCAAGAATGATCTTTGAAACGATCAGCCGAGCATTCTCTTTGTCGTCGGCTGGAACCACATACCACGGCGCAAGTTTTGTGCTCGTTGCACCCATGCATTCCTCATAGGCGCGCATGTACTGTCCCCATAATTTCCGCTCTTCAATGTCGGCAAGAGTGAACTTCCAGTTTTTACTAGTGTTATTGTAATAACTCCAGTGTTACTTCGTTTTGGCATACACCATCGATTTCAAATGCACTGATATTTTGTAGAGTTGTTCGTGCAATACTTGAGAGCGCTTCATCAGTAAAAAATCCTTGGTGTCCAGTGACCAAAACATTTGGAAAAGTTAGCAGGCGTTGGAACACATCATCTTGTATGATTTCATTAGATAAATCCTGAAAGAATAAATCTCCTTCTTGCTCATATACATCTAAACCTAAATAGCCAATTTTAGAAGATTTTAGTCCGTTAATAACCGCCATTGTGTCGATAACTGCACCGCGACTCGTGTTAATCAACATTACTCCCTGTTTCATGCTCGTAACCGCCTTCGTGTCAATCAGGTGATGTGTTTTCATATTCAACGGGCAGTGTAGTGTAATGATGTCACTGCTCGCGTAAAGTTTTTTAAGCGAAACATATTCAACACCTAAGTTAATACAATCAGAATTTTGCTGTGGATCATGCGCGACAAGGTGACAACCAAAACCGTGCAATATTTTTGCAACTATTGCACCGATACGCCCCGTGCCG
Source organism: Nitrosomonadales bacterium (assembly GCA_004525885.1). Lineage (GTDB taxonomy): Bacteria > Pseudomonadota > Gammaproteobacteria > Burkholderiales > Nitrosomonadaceae > BJGV01. The sequence goes on along the minus strand of SPBV01000242.1, from coordinate 1,989 downwards.
ATAATACCCACAGTTTTACCACGCATTTCAAATCCAAGTAATCCTTGTATAGAAAAATTACCACTACGTACACGATTGTATGAATGATGAAGATGCCGATTGAGAGATAGTATTAGCGCTACACTATGTTCTGCTACTGAATGTGGTGAATAGGCGGGAACCCGCACAATGTGTAACCCTAAATCTATCGCAGCGCGTATATCCACATGGTTAAATCCTGCACTCCGAAGCGCAATTAAGCTAGCACCTTGTTCTGCCAAGGTCTGTAGAACAGTTTTACTTACGGTATCATTTATAAACACACATACAGCGGGAAAACCTGCCACCATACGCTGAGTTTCCTCGCATAAGTGAGAATCGAAAAACACTAAATCATGCCCAATATCTCGGTTGGCTGCTAGAAAATATCGACGATCATAGGGTTGAGCACTACAAACCGCAACTCTCATTATAGCCTCTTGTCAAATTCAAATTTGATATGTAACTGACTAGAAAAATGCTGCTTCTGCCCCGTATATCATGCAATGTGTGCGTATTCTATCTTCCGTATTTAAGAGTTATCGGCCATTAAAACGTTGGGGGCCTTTCTTGATGCTTGCCATCTCATTAGCATAATCTTTGGCGTCCTCTAGTTTGACGAAGCAGACTAATGTCTTTTCAAATTCCTCTTCCGTTACTTGCCACTTCTTACCGATTCCACGAATAATATGAAAAGAAACAGCTCCTTTTTGATCGAGACTCATAGTATCGCCACTATATTTAATCATTTTGATCTAATTTAATATTCACTTTCTGCTTTTTCCCAGGCACTACGGAGTACTCTATAAGAATCTGAGAAACCTTTCTTCATGTGTTCCCAAGCTTCGCTAGAACTATTTTTCAGACTGCCGTATTTTTCAGCCACTTGTATCCGTTTCTTCCGTAACTTTGTTAGAGTGCTACGAGCCCTCTCACGTGCAGCTTCGTTCATCTTGTCCCATTTTTTGTCAATTCTTTCCTCCATAGCATCAATGCGGCTATCCAGGGATATAAGCGCTACTTCTACGTTTTTTGCAGCTTCATCGCGTTTATCAGCAGCAAAATTCTTGATCGCTTTTGCAGCATCAACCACCTCATGTTGCACTTCTTTTCCCGATGTTTTGTCATCTGAATATTTGTCGGCATAGACCACCTGGGCAGCACCAAGGAATACCATGAGTAGTACTATAGGCAACAATATTAAATCTCTTTTCATAATTAGCTCCTTCTATTGGCAGATTGGTCTAATCCAAAAGAGTCTCTATGGGATATAAGCCTAGATTTCTTATTTGAAACGTGATTTAGCTGAGCTGACTAAGTCACCTAAGCTATTCCAAGCAGACTCAACTCCTGATCTCATGTCTTCCCAAGCATTCTCACCTGCATTTTCAAGCTCTGCCAGCTGATTACGGGCCTCATCCTTTTTGCTACGCAAGGCTTCAATTTGTTTATGGTACTCAACGCGGACCTGCGCTTCAGTTTGATCTGCTTTGGCAGCCAATACATCTATTTCTGCATTCCATTCAGCGAGCTTTGAATGCATCTTACGCGTATATTCGTCTTTCACATTTTTGACATCCATGTTAGATCCCCTAAAAAATAATTAAATATGAAGACATGTAGCAACACCTAGTTAACCACATACATATGTGCACTATGCTATATCCCAGTAAGAATTGGAATACCTAATTGGAATACCTCTTTATTACAATAGATGGTCACAATAAGAGGAATAATAAAGTGGACACACTAAAGCTAATGACTGTCTTTGTAGCGGTTGCTGAAGAAAGGAGCTTCCTGGGGGCGCACGAAAATTAGCAATATCTCCACCTGCTGTAACACGAGCCATTGCAGCGTTAGAAGCTCAACTTGGAGTGAAGTAACTTGAAAGGACAACACGTGCTATGCAAGTAACAAGTGTGGGGGAGCACTACCTTCATGACTCGCGGCGCATTATAGAGGAGGTGAGTG
>SPBV01000026.1 GCA_004525885.1 Nitrosomonadales bacterium | reverse complement strand
CCTTAGCGCGGGCATTTGGGCCTTGAACTGCAATCATAGCAAGATCTCGGCGCGGGTTAATTTTCAATCCAGGAGCAAGTTCATCGCGCCTAGTTTGTATCCATGACAAATCCTTGTCTGCTGTTCCAGCATTTACAACCAGGCGAAACCATGATTCAGATAGGAAATAAATGATGAGATCGTCGATTACCCGACCGCTAGGGTTGAGCATACAGGTATAAAGCGCTTTACCTGATTGGGTCAGTTTATCCACGTTATTGGCGACTAGTTGCCGCAAGAAATCACGTACACCTTCACCTTTAATATCAACAGTAAGCATGTGTGATACGTCGAACATACCTGCGTCTTTACGTACTTTATGGTGTTCGTCAAGCTGAGACCCATAGTGTAGGGGCATATCCCAGCCGCCAAAATCAACCATTTTTGCATTCATATCACGGTGGACTTGATTAAGCGAAGTTGTTTTCATTGCAAATAGTTTTTACAAAATAAAAAGGTGAAGCCATAAGATATGATTTCACCCCTCTGTCCTTTTACCTGAGAGATTACGGTATTTTTGTCCCGCGTACCCCTTCGGTGGCCGATTCATTTCAGCGCTCTCCAGAATAGCCTGGAGCAAGCGGTCTTCAGAGATCAGGGTATGCCTAGTCTCTGCCTGAACGATTCCGCGGGTTGCACCTTCGGCGGCGCTGATGAGGCTAGCGCACATACAAATGGCTAATCAAGAATTATACTCTAGCGTTGGCGATTAAAACAAGGCATGCAGGCTACGTTCAGAATCGCACTTGGTGCTTTAGTGTGTAAACGACTAACTTGCTAATCTCAAGAATTGCAAAATTGCGCAGCACTGTCATACTTAAACTACAGATTTAAAAAAAAGATACAAATTTTTATTTTACATGCGATTTATGTAGGCCATAATAGATGTATGTATGGATATTCTGATAAATGAATGGGGCGATATTGCGCCGACGTGGTCCCTTAAGAATGGCACAGAATTCAGCTAAACCAATACTTCTACTGGTTGACGACGACGTTCTTATTACTGAAACTCTAAGTTTCATACTGAGCCAGGAATTTGAGGTGCACATAGCTAAATCGCGTCCGCAAGCTATCGAATTGGTGAGACAGTTGACTGTACCACCACAATTAGCATTAGTTGACTTGGGATTGCCCCCTCTTCCTCACCGTCCAGAAGAAGGTTTTCACCTCGTTACTGAACTCCTTGCACATTCTCCCGAGATGAAAATTCTGATTCTATCCGGTCAGAATGAAGGTTCCCATGCACGCCATGCTCGGTCGCTAGGAGCGGCAGACTTTATAGCCAAACCATGTGACCCACAGGATCTAAAATCACATCTGTTTAATGCCCTGGAAACCCGTAAGGCTGAGATTGATGCAAAGACTGCGGGTGATCTAGGAATGATTGGAAATAGCGCGCCAATCGGAAAAATGCGCAATCAGATAATCAGCTATGCTTCTGCGCCTTACCCAGTATTGATTGAGGGTGAATCGGGTAGTGGCAAGGAACTTGTAGCAGTTCAGCTACACCGTCTGAGTAAAAAATCTAAAGCACCTTTTCTTGCGTTAAATTGTGCTGCTATTTCTCCTACATTGGTTGAGCCAACACTGTTCGGGTACAGCAAGGGCGCGTTTACGGGGGCCATTAGCGACAGATCTGGTTATTTTGAGGATGCTGGTGAAGGAGTTTTGTTTTTGGATGAAATAGGTGAGTTGCCATTGGATCTTCAGGCAAAGCTATTGAGAGTGTTGGAAAATGGAGAATATCAACGAGTGGGTGAAACCCAGACACGTAAAAGCTATGCGCGCGTGATTACTGCTACAAATCGTGATCTTCGCCAGGAAACACACTACAAACGTTTTCGCTCTGATCTCTATCATCGCCTCAGTGTATTCACTATAAACGTTCCATCGCTTCGGGAGTTGGGTGAAGACCGAATGTTATTGCTAGAATTTTTTCGAGATTTTTATTCTACACGAGGGAACAGTGATCTATTTTACCTCGATGATGAGGCAACGGTACGCTGGCAAAACTATCATTTTCCAGGCAACGTCAGGGAATTACGCAACATTATCATTCGGCTTTCTATCAAGTATGCTGGCCAAACGGTAGACTTGGATCAATTAGAGGGTGAACTAGATACTGGGAAGAGCAACGAGATGTTAGCAGGCTCCCTTATACCTGTAGATCCTGAATCACAGCAGGAATTAGCAAGAAAGCATTTGCAAAGCCAGCAAAATTTTAGTCTTGATCATACACTTAAACAATGGGAGCAAAGCTATGTTGAAGCGGCGCTCAAAGTGACTCACGGTAATGTGAGTCAGGCAGCAAAACTTTTGGGAATAAATCGGACTACGCTATACAGCCGAATGGAAGCTTCGGAGAAAATACAGGATTAAAATAGAACCCATTACCAATATTTCCAGGATAAATATAACTTGTCAGATGGGTATATCATATTGGTACGTTCATGATTACCAGCTTATATTAGTCTCAATTTTTAAATTCGGTACCAGTTTTATGAAGCACATTGGACAGAAGAATGTACCTTAGCTATTTTGGACTTGCTGAGCAGCCTTTTACTATCACCCCAGTCATCGATTTTTTTTACGGTGGAGCTAACCGTGGTGAGACACTAGAGGCGCTGATTTATGCGATCACGCATGATGAAGGCATAATAAAGGTAACGGGGGAAGTTGGAAGTGGTAAAACCATGCTTTGTCGCGTACTGATGGAACGCTTACCAGAGAATGTTGAAACCATTTATCTGGCCAACCCAAGCTTATCGCGGGAGGAAATTCTTTATTCTATAGCTGATGATTTGAATCTTAATCTAGCTGGAAGTCGTGCTAATGAGGCGTTGCGCGCGCTACAAAATGCGCTAATCGAGAAGTACGCCGCTGGTAAGCAGGTAGTAGTATTAATAGATGAAGCCCACGCTATGCCAGCGGAAACGCTGGAGGAGGTACGGCTACTCTACAATCTTGAGTCTACACGTCACAAGCTACTTAAAATCGCTTTATTTGGTCAAACTGAACTAGACGCCACGTTGGCTTTACCTAAAATGCGTCAGCTCAAAGATCGCATCACTCAACATTTCACTACGCAACCATTCAGTGTAGAAGCAGTAAATGAGTACTTAATGTTTCGTATGCGCGCGGCAGGCTATCATGGCCCGGACAATTTTACTCCTGAAGCGGTAAGCTTGATAGCCAAAGCTTCGGGTGGGCTTACTAGGCGGGTGAACATCTATGCTGACAAATCGTTACTAGCAGCGTTCATTGGTAATACCCACGTTATAACTGTAGATCATGTCAAGGCAGCGATTGAGGACTCAGAACCCAAGCGCAATCGAAGGTGGCTTGACAGACTTGCAGAGCGCAGAAAGCCAAATACCTTAAATTGGCTGAACCACTGGGTAGTAGGTGGTCTTGCCTTGATTGTCGGCGCGATATTGGGTGGACTTAGCTGGTAAGTATTTTGCCTCAAGCTAGCAGTCATCACCGGCAATTTAGCTTCCAGCCAGTTATGTTATCAGTTCTTGTTTCTACCTAAATTGCAACAGTAGAAACAGTTGAAATAGCAGCCTACAGTCTTTCTCAATTTGTTCCGATATCCTCTACTATGTTGCAGTGCTTGAATCTCGCTTTACCACCATGAAAATGGGTGATGGAATGATAGCCTAGTAAGAGGTTTCAAATTCGTCAATTTAATATTTTGTTATACATCCAATTTAAAATGGGATGCACAAGAAGGGTTGCAACCCATAGATATATATGTCGTGAGCAGTGATAATCTGGAGCAGCTAATAGAAATAATCACCATGGCGATTCGTCCTGATCATGAGTAGCGGTGGTTTTAGTGGTATCCATAAGAAGCTTCTCCAGTCTCTAGGAGAGAGAGCAATCAATAATGAATGGACTGACACTAGGGAAAATAAGGGAGGTATGTATAGGAAAAATAATTAGAAACTTGGTTAAAGGAGTCAAAATTGATGCCGATACATATAGTTGATTGTATCGGCTTTTTTGTTTGGCAAGCTAGTGATAGAAATAATTGTGTATTGGGAAAGTAAGTTATAGTTTTATAGATTATTTATCAGCAAGTTAAATGAGATTATTGTACTTTTATTGGGCGGACAGAAATAATAAAATTATGTGTCATTCTTTACTAAAAATTGCTTGTTTATGCCTGTTGTTAAGCTCTTGTGCTGTGCGGCCACCAGAGTTATCAAAAGGGCACATTGCTGCTGAATCATCACGCTCGGCTGTTGTTCCTCGGGGTGTTATTCCTCAGCCTGTGAAACAGGCAGCCCCTCTGTCACCACCTAAACCCACCACCAAACTCGATACTTATAGCGTGGTAGTGACTAGTGTTTCCGTTCCAGAGATTCTTTTCGCGCTAGCACGCGATGCCAGACTTAATCTGGATATCCATCCTGGGATTAGAGGGTCGGTTACGCTCAATGCCATTGAACAGACACTACCCCAAATTCTTAAACGTATCGCCAGACAAGTGGACATACGATATGAAGTGGATGGAGCGAATTTATCAGTAATGCCTGACACTCCATTCCTTCGTCATTACAAGATTGACTACGTGAATATGTCGAGAGATGCAACCGGCACTGTAGGAATTGCTACTCAGATTTCTACCCCTGGCTCTACAGGAAGCGGGGGTGCAGGTGGGGCATCTGGAGGAGTATCAGGGGGGAGTGGTAATGGAGGTAATATTTCGCTTACCTCAATTGCAAATGTTGCTAAAAACCGGTTTTGGGAAACTCTAGAGAAAAATTTACGCGACATATTACGGGAAACAGACAAAATCCTACCTGAAGGGTCACCTTCTCCAGAAGAAGAAGAGGCTGAAACGGCGCTAAACGATGCGGAAAGACGTAGCGAAGAGCAAAAGAATGAGGCTAATCAGGATCAATCACCAGATTTTAAGACTGTCCAGGCAGCTCAAACAGAAATACAGCGTAAGGACAACGCTGCAGTCAAAGCAGCAAAACGGGCGTTATCCAGAGCTAAAAATATACCAACCTTCCGCGAGGCCGCATCTGTTATTGCAAACCCAGAGGCGGGAATAATCATGGTTCGCGCTACCGGTCGCCAGCACGAGAGAGTGCAGGAGTTTATTGACAGTGTCATGTCAAGTGCACGCAAGCAAGTACTCATTGAGGCTACTATTGTTGAGGTGGCGCTTAACCAGAATTTTCAGAAGGGTATTGATTGGCAATACCTTCAGTCTAACCGAGTAGCAGTTGGCCAGGGTCCGGCTACTACAGCCATAGATGCTTTAACTGGTGCGTTGATGCCGGTGATAGGCCCAGCAGTAGTTGCTGGTCAACTTTTTACTGCGGCATTCCGTGAAGGTGGTTTTACCTCGACTATTAAATTGCTTGAGACTTTCGGCACCATCAAAGTTGTTTCAAGCCCAAAACTATCAGTACTCAATAATCAGACAGCAATCTTGAAAGTAGTAGATAACCTTGTTTATTTCACAGTTCGGGCAAACGTCTCACAGAGTCAATTTAATGTGGTGAATACTTTTACTTCCACTCCAAACACGGTATCAGTAGGATTTGTGATGAGCGTTACCCCCCAAATTGGAGACGATGATTCAGTTCTGCTGAATTTGCGGCCAACTATTTCTCGTACTATTGGTCCTGGAAAACAGGACCCAAATCCACAACTTGTCAATGTAGTCAGCATGATTCCTGAGATTCAAACACGTGAAATGGAGTCTCTGATAAAAGTAAATAACGGGGACATAGCAGTAATGGGCGGGCTGATGCAAGACGATGTGGATAACAGGAATGCTACTGTTCCGGGCGCAGCCAGCCTCCCGTTAATTGGATATTTATTCCAGCAACGTAACGAAACTGCACGCAAGACAGAGCTAGTAATCTTCGTGCGGCCAGTTGTTATCAAAGAAGCCAGTTTGGATGGCGACTATAAACATTTACGTGAGACGCTTCCCAAAGAAAATTTTCTCGTCAGGCCCCTTCCTATAGTGGGTGAATTAGGAGCCGTAGGTGCGCTTGGAGGTAGATAGTTATGAGCTTGTTGCTGGAGGCTTTGAAAAAGGCTGAACGGGATAAACTGGGTGATAAAAAACAAGTTATTCTAGCTCAAGACAATGTGGCGCGCAAAGAAGCCACCGCAAAGTTTATTTCTAGCCACATCTTTGGTAAAGCGCTAGAACTTGTTCCAGCAAATACTTCACCCTCGAGTGATGTACCTAAACAAAAAACCAAAAATGTATTACCTCAAGATCGTGTAGCTGCGAAAGAAATAATTTTTGCAAAACAAGATTGGATAAGTCGTATCAATATAGGGCGCACTGTTAAATGGGTGATTTTCTTGGGAGTTGCGCTAATTGCAATGATAGGTGGAGCCTATTACGTGTGGCAGGAAATAACATATACTTCCAAAATCTCACCCCAATCAAATGAGTTCAAGCTGGATCCCGCCCGTCAAGCAGGTTATGTGCCTCAGGTATCGTCACAGGCTAAAACAAGTATTTCACCTGAATCAAATAACCTTGTTATGGCGCCTATTGCTACACGTACACCAATATCAAATAATACGGAGGATGGAGTAAGAGCACCTGCGCCTTTTCCCGAGAAAGATGTTTTAGACACCGATATCATCGATACATCTCCACCTGTGTCATCTGTCATCTTGGAGAAATATTCTGGTTTGTCTGCAAATGAAACGCGAGAGGCAATACAAGATAGTGCAGGTATAAACTCATCATCTCCTAAAGATCATATTAGTATTCAGCGTAATCCAACTAATAATGAAGTCTCTCCAGGATTAACGGCCGCCTATCAGGCCTATATTGCAGGTGATTTGGACACTGCCAAGCAGTATTATTTGAAAGAGTTAGAGAGTGATTCGAGAAATAAGGATGTGTTATTGGGACTTGCGGCTATTGCTATGCGTATGCAGCAGAATAATGAGGCTCAAGCCTATTATCTGCACATACTGGAGTTAGATCCGCGCGATTCTTCAGCAATTGCTGGTATGGCTGGACTCAAACAAATAGCAGGTCCTAATCAAACCGAGAGTCGGTTAAAAACCATTTTGGCGCAACAACCTGATGCCGCAGCACTACATTTTACACTAGGTAATAATTATGTTACTCAGATACGTTGGGCTGAGGCACAGCAATCTTTCTTTCGTGCTCTCAGTATTGATCCAACTAATGCCGATTACGCTTTTAACCTCGCAGTTAGTCTAGATCATCTGAAACAAAATAAGTTGGCGGCTAAATATTACAGTGAAGCACTTGTGCTTGCTGGTAACACACCCGTTGGGTTTAAAAAGACACAAATATCAGAACGACTCAAAGAATTAACGAAGTAGTAAATTCCATACAGCTAGCAACTAAATATATGCCAACTTTAGCAACAGAAGAGTTACCAGAAAAGCCATCAGGAAAGCCGTTAGGCAAATTGTTGGTGGAGAAAGGCGTTATCAGTGAGGATCAGTTACGTATTGCTTTGCTAGAGCAAAGTAAGCGCCACTTACCACTTGGACGGCTGATGGTAGGTTTAGGCTTTCTATCGGAAGCGACTATCCGTGATGTAATGTCTGAGAGCTTGGGGCAGGAGAGCGTTGATCTTTCTAGTAGTATCGTTGATGCAGCAGCCATCAAGCTGATCCCAAAGGATATGGCGCGGCGTTTTCTGTTGCTGCCTTTAGCGTTAAACAAGAACGAGGGCACGCTAACACTAGCGATTTCAGATCCAGACAATATTATTGCTTTAGATCAAGTGCGTGCATTGATCAAGGGCGAATATCGCCTCATTATCCAGATCGCTCGTGAATCCGAAATTATCCGTTCAATAGATCAGTATTACGGTTTTGAGCTTTCGATTGATGGTATTTTGCACGAGATCGAACCAGGCGAGATGGACTACCAGTCCCTGCAAACCGGGGTCGACGAGTTTAGTCAGCCAGTAGTACGTTTGATTGATGCGTTATTGTCAGATGCGGTACAGCGTGGTGCATCTGACATACACTTTGAGCCGGAGTCTAGTTTTCTGCGTATCCGGTATCGCATTGATGGCGTACTGCGTCAAGTGCGTAGTTTGCACAAGAGTTTTTGGCCAACAATGGCAGTGCGTCTGAAAGTCATGAGTAATATGAATATTGCTGAGACTCGTGCACCACAAGATGGCCGTATTTCATTGCGTCTATCGGGACGGCCCATAGATTTTCGTGTAGCTTCACAGCCTACTACTCATGGTGAGAATCTGGTATTGCGGATCTTGGACCGGCAGAAAGGAATCGTACCACTGGAATACTTGGGTTTGCCGGAAGAAACTTTAGCTAACCTCAGGATTATGATCTCTCGCCCAGAAGGAATCATCTTGGTAACCGGGCCTACCGGAAGCGGAAAAACAACCACGCTATATTCTGTGCTAAGTCACATTAATACTGAGGCCGTTAATATCATGACCCTGGAAGATCCTGTTGAGTATCCAATGGTGATGATCCGTCAAACTTCAGTGAATGAATCAGCTAAGCTAGATTTTGCTAGTGGTGTACGCTCTATGTTGCGCCAGGATCCAGATATCATTCTTGTGGGAGAAATTCGTGATCACCCCACAGCCGAAATGGCTTTTCGCGCTGCGATGACCGGACACCAAGTATATTCCACCCTACATAGCAACTCTTCAATCGGCGCGATTCCTCGCCTACTGGATATCGGCATGCTGCCAGACATTATGGCTGGTAATATTATCGGGATTGTCGCACAAAGATTGGTACGCGTGCTCTGCCGACATTGCAAGCAGCCTTATTCACCAAGTGAAGCCGAGATGAAGCTTCTTGGTCTTTCGCCAGATCACTCAGCACAGACTATATACCGCCCAGTTGGCTGCGATTTGTGTGAGCATAGTGGCTATAACGGTCGAGTTGCGATCATGGAATTACTGAAAATGGATCAGGATATCGATGAACTGATTGCACGCCGAGCTACTGGACGCGAGATCAAGACTGTAGCGTTGGAAAAAGGGTTTCGCCCTCTTATAGAGGATGCAATTCAGCGTGTTATGGGCGGAGTAACTTCTCTAAGTGAAGTATCAAGGGTAGTTGATCTCACTCATCGGATATTTTAAACATGACCATGTATACGTACAGGGCAATCAACAAATCAGGTCAGAGACGTACTGGTTTACAGGACGCGTCTAATCTGGTGGATCTGGAGGTACGTCTCAAGCGTACCGGTCTTGATCTTATCAACGGAAAGATTGCGAAGAAAAACCGGTTTGTTACTGGCGCTACTGTTACCCGACGGGAACTGATCACTTTCTTTTTTAACATGGAACAGCTTACCAACGCTGGGGTACCCTTGCTGGAAAGCCTAGCTGATCTGCGCGACACCTTGTCTGATCCACTGTTACGTGAAGTTGTCGCAAGTCTGATTGAAAATATAGAAGGGGGTATGAGTTTATCTCAAGCGATGGCCGAACACCCACGTGTGTTTGAAAAAATATTTGTTAGTTTGATAAATGCAGGCGAGAAAAGCGGCAAGCTGCAGGAAGTGTTCCTACATCTTACCAATACTCTTAAATGGGAAGATGAAATGGCCTCCCAAACCAAGCAGGTGCTGATTTATCCAGCAATTGTATTGGTAGTGGTAACTGGCGTAGCCTTCTTCCTGATGATATATCTAGTACCGCAGTTAACTGGGTTCATCAAAAATATGGGGCAGACTTTACCAGTTCATACCAAGGTCCTGTTGTTTGTGTCGTCCATATTCGTAGAATACTGGTATGTAATGTTGCTGTTTCCGACAATTACATTTGTCATTCTTAAGCTCATGGTAACGTTCAACGCGCAGGCTCGATATCGCTTTGATGACCTGAAGCTAAAGCTGTGGCCAATCGGCCCGATTTTAAAGAAAATTATTTTAGCGCGTTTTGCTAATTTTTTCGCGATGCTTTATGCATCTGGAATAAGTATTCTGGAATGTATCGCTATTTGTCGTGACATCGCTGGTAATGTGGTAATTGCAGAAAGCTTGACCCAAGCAAGCCGGGAGATTGAAGAGGGCAAGAATCTAACCCAAAGCTTTCAAAGTGCGAATATATTTCCACCGTTGGTTATACGCATGCTAAGGGTAGGCGAATCTACCGGAGCGTTAGACAAGGCATTGCTTAATGTTGGTTATTTTTATGACCGAGATGTGAAGGAAGCGATTGCAAAAGCACAGGCTATGATAGGTCCTGCCATGACTGTGTTGCTGGGTTTGATGCTAGGTTGGATTATGTTCTCGGTGCTCATGCCGATTTATGATGTCATAAGCAAGGTGAAAATATAATGGCAGATAAACTACTTCTTTTTCTTGGTGCTGAATGGCTCAATGTTTATCCTTGGAGGCGGGGTCAACTGCAGGGTGAGCAGCAAAAGTTTTCAAATGACGTATCAGGGCATACAGGTTTTGCAGTTCTACTAAAGAATCACCCAAAAGCCACTTGTTATTTACTTACTGATTTGGTAGAGGAAGACTTCCGTTTTGAAAGCATACCTCACGTCAGCGGTAAAGATCGCAAGGATATAGTACATAGAAAATTTGAACAATTTTACCGAAACACTCCGTTTCGGCATGCTCAGACACTATATCGTGAACAGGTTGAGCGGCGTGACGACATGATATTATTTTCGGCACTAACCAATCCTGAACTAGTTTCTCCTTGGTTAGATATCATGCTAGAACACCAGGCTTCTATAGCTGGAATTTATTCCGTCCCCCTCATTAGTAAACAACTTGTTAATCACATTGCTTCTTCCCATTTATTGCTGGTCACCTGGCAAAAATATTCAGGGTTGAGGGAAATATTCTACCGGGACGGCAATATCAGTTTTTCAAGGTTAATTCCTCTGGTAGGTACCGGGGCTATTACTAAGTCATTACAAATTGAGCTAAACCGAACTTATAAATATCTTAGCAGCCTTAGCTTGCTACCCATTAATGAGCCTCTTGATGTTTGCATTATTTGCAGCAAAGATGACAAGAATGAACTGCAAGAGATATTGCAAGATTCAGATAGTGAGCGTTACTTGTTTGAAGATATTGACGTACTAGCAGATCGTATTGGACTTAAGGTAAATCTGATCGATTCTGATGCAACCCCGCTATTTCTACATTTACTTGGGCGTAGACCACCAGCTAACCAGTATGCTATCTCTGATTACATGCATTTCCATGATTTATGGAAAGCTAGAGTCCTACTTAAAATTGCTGCGGCCACTGCAGCGCTCATTTGTGTGACATGGTCTGGCATAAACCTATGGGAGACATCTGGATTACATCAGGATACAAAATCAATTAGTGCGATGAAATCTTCCATAGTGGCTCAAGAGCGTCAGATTGAAGCAGAGTATCCGCGCTTTCCAGTTTCAGTTGACCGCATGAAGGCTAGAGTATCAGTTATTCAAAAACTTTCGGTTTCTGCACAACTGCCAAAACAGTTTTTAACAAAGATTAGTCAAAAGTTGCAAGATTTTCCTATGATCCATGTGAATAGCCTGTCATGGCGAGTCACATCTGGTTCAGGTGCCGTACAAAAAAGCGATCGTAGATTAATAACTCAATCTTCATTATCAAATACTTATCAGGAAATTATTATTGGCGGCGAGGTTTTATCTTCAATTAATTTACGAGACACTATTGATTCAATTCACCAGTTTCGTCATTCGTTAGATAAAGCAGGGTTTTCAGTTACGCCAGTCACGATGCCAATCAATCTTGATTCTGGTGCCAGTATCGCCGGAGATCTAGACAGTGAAAAAAAACATCGTGGCAGCTCTTTTGTCATGAAGGTGGCGATGAGTAGGCAAGGACAAACCGAGAGTCATTAGATTGATACAAGATAGAATTCTAAAAATTTAGAAAAAATTGGATGAAATTTTCCACTAAAGACATACCACACATACGTGGATTACTTATTATGTTAACCCTAACGTTGATTTTAGGTACCATTTTTGTTTACGTAAGCGATGATGCGTTAATTGAGGCTCAGCAGTCTAAGATTACAGCGGATCGTGAATGGTCAGAGGCTCAGCATAAATTGGAGCGTACAAAGAATGAACAGGAAGATTTGCAGGGCTATTACCATCAATACCAAAATTTAGTGGAACAAAATATAATTGGCCAAGAGAGACGTTTGGACTGGATTGAAACAATTGAAAAAATTCGCAATCAGTTAAATATCTTTAGTGTGAAATACAAGCTAGAACCGCAAGAAACGTTAAACATGGAAACTGACTCGCCCAGCAATAGCTCTGATTTCCATCGAAGTAATATGAAATTAGATCTTAGTCTGTTGCATGAAGGACAGCTACTGAATTTTATTGATGCTTTGAGTGAAGAAGCAAAAGGCATGTATTTGTTGGAGAGTTGTGTCCTTACCCGTAACAATTTAGAAAGAAAACTTAGGTTCACTCCAAACATAGAGGCAGAATGTTCTTTGGGATGGATAACGCTGAACGAAAAAAATGTAGACAGTATTTAAATGAATCAGAAAAAAATAATTCTTTGCTTTGTGTTGCTTATGGTCTCTGCCTTCCCATGTATTGTAGCTGGGGAAGAGACATTAGGCAGATTGTTTTTTACACCAGAGCAACGTATTCAGCTTGAACAATTAAAAAACAAGCCTAAAGGAGAAACTGAAATCATTATTAGTGACAAAATTCTAGTAAATGGAATTGTACAGCGGCATGGTGGAAGTCGGGTTGTCTGGATAAATGGTGTGCCACAAGGCCAAAAAGGTTCCAATGGGATATCAATAGAGAGTGATATCGCGCCAGACTCGGTGCCAATTAAAATATTAGGTGCAGGCAGCTCAATACGTCTTAAGGTTGGTCAAAGTATAGACCTAGATAGTAGTGCATTG
>SPBV01000072.1 GCA_004525885.1 Nitrosomonadales bacterium | reverse complement strand
GTTTCAAAGTGATGCAATGATTTGTAATTAGGCAAGCCATCCCAGGCACGATGTATCAAAACTTCCGGACAATCTATTTGCTCAAAAAAATCTGGTGTGGGATTAGAAATATCCGTTTCTACAGTTCGGACAGCACTACTCAGTTTGGCAGGAAGAATGCCACCACGTGTTATGACGATTATCTCCGTCTCATGTTCTAGTAATTCTGTTAAAACATGCTGCCCAATAAAACCACTAGCACCTGTTATCGCAATCTTCATATGAATATTAATCTACACTTAGTACTGGAACAAAAGTTACAAATTTTCCATTCCATTTACGGATATAGGCCAATTGTTCAGTTATTTCAGCCTTCAAATTCCAGGGTAATATCACCACGTAGTCAGGATGTTCTTTGTGCAAATGTTCTTCATCGACAATTGGGATATGAGTTCCCGGTAGGAATTTACCCTGTTTCGCGGGATTGCGGTCAACTACGAATGAAAGCAAATCAGATCCCACTCCAGCATAGTTAAGCAAAGTATTGCCTTTAGCTGCTGCACCATATGCCACAACATTCTTACCCTGGCGCTTTGATTCCATTAGAAATTTAATTAGATTATGTTTGATGGCATTGGCGCGTTCTTGAAATTCAGTGTAGTATTTCTTAGTCCTCATACCTACTGAAGCTTCACGCGCAAGCATCATTTCAACCTTAATAGTTGTATTGTGCTTACCCTCATCTTTACGCTGAGCAAATACTCGCAGGCTACCTCCGTGCGTGGGAATCTCCTCAATGTCAAAAATCTGTAGTCCATTAAAATCGAATATACGTTTTACTGCGATTAGTGACAGATAAGAAAAATGCTCGTGATAAATCGTATCAAATTGGGCTTGTTCCACGAGACGCATAAGATGCGGGAATTCAAACGTGGCGACTCCCTGAGGTTTAAGTAGTTGGGTGAAGCCCTGCACAAAACTATTAATATCCGGCACATGAGCCAACACATTGTTTGCAACCATTAAATCTGCCCCATTACCCTGAGAGACCAATCTTCTAGCAAGCTGGGGCCCGAAGAATTCCTCAATAATAGTAATTCCCTTTTTACACGCCGCCGCCGCAGTACTTGCGGTAGGTTCTATGCCAAGACATGGTATACCTTTAGCTTTTACATACTGCAATAAATACCCATCATTCGCGGCTACTTCGATCACATTCGAGCTTGTGTTTAACTCAAACCGCTCGATCATTTCAGCTACGTACCGCTCAGCATGTCTTAACCAGGTAGTAGAAAATGAACTGAAATAGGCATACTCTGCATCAAAAAGCTCTTCTATTCCCGCATAGTCCTCCGTTTGAACAAGCCAACATTCAGTACAAACCAGCACTCTCAGAGGGAAATATTTTTCTGGAACACGGAGGGTTGATTCAGTCAGATAGGCATTAGATGGCGGAGCGTTTCCAAGGTCAATTAATGTTAGCTCTAGGCCTGTATTGCAATGACGGCATTTCAAGAAAATACTCCTTCAAAATCAGGATGAATCATTGGATGCGAACGATCTCTATCAGAAAGTTCTGTGATGGGGAGTGGCCAGTTAATTTCTAGCGCAGTATCTACAACATTCAGTCCAGCTTCTGCCTCATATACATATGGAGCAGTATGGAAATAAATTAACTCACAGTTTTCGGATAATGCCTGGAATCCATGTGCAAACCCTTCTGGAATCAACAAGCTACGGTTATTGTGTGCACTTAGTTTCTCGCCATGCCAGTGCAAGAAGGTAGATGAACCTTGGCGCAGATCTACCGCAACATCAAATATCTCTCCCTTAATACAATTAACTATTTTAGCCTCTGCATATGGTGGTTTCTGGTAATGCAGACCACGCACAGCACCCTTCAAAAGGGTGAGCGTATGATTAATCTGATTAATAGGCTTATCGATTCCTACATATGTAAACTCCTCTAAACTATAAAGCCGACTTAGAAAACCGCGCGCATCCTCAATCGGCTTACGCTGAATGACCATAAGCCCTGCAATGGGTGTATCTAAAAAATCGAAACGCGCCATAGTCAAGCTGCCAGTTTTGTTGCCTGATATGCCATAATCTGCTCAAGTGTTCGCTGATGCATATCGTCTCCTTGGCGCCAGCAAGTATGCCACTCCAGAGTTTTTTCTAACGCAGTTTGTAATTTCCAACGCGCTTTCCATTTAAGCTGAGTGCGCGCCTTACTACTATCTAGTTTCAAGTGATTAGCTTCGTGTAGTTGAACGTTGGTATCATGCTGCCACGAAGCCCCAGGAGAAGAAGCTATCAGATATTCAACAATCCACCCAACAGTACGCGCATCATCATCTGAAGAACCAAAATTCCATGCTTCAGAAAAACGCGGGCCATCACTAAATAAACTTTCCGCCAACATTAGATAACCTGACAGCGGCTCTAAAACATGTTGCCAGGGACGGACAGCATTTGGTGATCGAATAACAAGTGCTTGTCCTGCGTCAATTGCACGCAAGAAATCAGGAATTAAACGATCTGGCGCCCAGTCACCACCACCTATGACATTTCCTGCCCTTGCGCTTGCAACCGAGACTCCTATTTCCTGGAGAAATGATCTTCGATAAGCAGAAGTAATTAGCTCGGAGCAAGCTTTGCTGTTGGAATATGGGTCGTATCCACCCATTGGCTCATTCTCTCGATATGGCCATATCCATTCACGATTCTCATAACATTTATCGGTTGTAACATTTACCACTACCTGCACAGTGGGTGATTTTCGAATTGCCTCGAATAAATTAACTGTACCCATCACGTTAATAGCGTAAGTCTCCATCGGTTCAGTATAGGAATAACGGACCAAAGATTGTGCGGCAAGATGGAATGCGATATCTGGCCGTGCGATCTGCATTGCCTTTACCAGTGCAGATGCATCGCGGATATCAGCAATAGTGCTACTCGCCATGCCCTTACAGACTTCACCTATCATAAAAATATTTGGGTCAGTAGGAGGGCTTAATGAATAACCATGAACCTCTGCACCCATAGCCTGCAACCAAAGTGCCAGCCAACCCCCTTTGAACCCGGTATGACCGGTAAGAAAAACTCTTTTATCACGCCAAAATTCACGATCTATTTCCATGATTTCCACGGTGCTCTACACCCAAGCCAAAGTTCTTCAAGATAATTCTTGTCGCGCAGCGTATCCATAGGCTGCCAGAAGCCCCCATGCTCAAATGCCATCAACTCTCCGTTTGCAGCCAGGCTAACGAGGGGATCAGCTTCCCAAGAGGTAGCATCTCCAGCAATGTAATTTAAACACTTAGGTGACAAGACAAAAAATCCCCCGTTAATCTTACCTCCGTCACCTCTGGGCTTTTCTATAAAACTAGATACCTTCCCACTATCTATGTTCAAAGCACCATAACGTCCAGGTGGCTGTACTGCGGTAACGGTAGCCTTCTTACCATGTAGTTGATGAAATTTAATAAGTGAGCTAATGTTAATATCTGCAACTCCATCACCATAGGTAAAACAAAACGCTTCTTCGTCCTTAACAAAATCTTTCGCTCGCTTTAGACGACCACCCGTCATAGTTTCATCACCAGTATCAATGAGAGTTACCCGCCAAGGCTCAGCCTTCCCTTGATGCACATCCATCTTATTTGAGGCCATGTCAAAAGTAACATCTGACATATGTAAAAAGTAATTAGCAAAATACTCTTTAATTACATAACCCTTGTAGCCACAGCAGATTACAAAATCATTGATGCCATGAGATGAGTAGATCTTCATAATATGCCAGAGAATCGGTTTGCCGCCGATCTCTATCATAGGCTTAGGCCTTAGGTGAGTTTCTTCCGAAATACGAGTCCCCAACCCACCGGCAAGAATAACTGCTTTCATAACCCTATTTCCTTATTTGCTTAGATATATACATTTTACAAATCAAACTAAAGTATAAATTATGTGTAGCGTCAATTATGAGGAAAACACAGTTTCTGACAATAATAAATCATTCTTGTGCAGTGTCCTTTCTTTAAATTTTAGATATGTCAATACTGATAACGCTAATTCACTATATTGCTCAGACCTCATGATACAGATCCAATATCTTGTGATAGCGGGGAAAATTTCTGAAGAAAATCCTCATAGCTTTTCGTAATGCCATCTGGTAACCCAATCTTTGGTCTCCAACCGAGCTTATTTATTTCATTGGAGTCGAGAAGTTTGCGCGGTGTACCATCTGGTTTACTAGAATCGAAAGTGATCTTTCCTTGAAAACCAACAACCTGTTTGATAATTTTAGCTAACTCCCGGATAGAAAGATCTTCTCCACAACCTATGTTGATTATCGGCGGAAGTATAGACTGTGGATTAACGAGCGAACTATACTTTTCATCTGGCAAACACATTAGAAAAATAGAAGCATCAGCTAGATCATCGCTGTTAAGAAATTCTCTTTTTGGTGTGCCTGTCCCCCATACAATGATCTCATTACCACCGCATATTTTAGCTTCATGACATTTACGGATCAATGCCGGAATAACATGGGTATTAACAAGGTCATAGTTATCACCTCGACCATAAATATTTGTTGGCATAACGGCAAGAAATTGTGATCCGTACTGCCGATTATAACTCCAGCATTGTTCAATACCCGCTATCTTGGCAACGGCATATGGCCGATTAGTCGGCTCAAGCGAACCGGAAAGGAAATACTCTTCCTTGATGGGTTGGGGACAATCTCGTGGGTAAATACAGGATGAACCTAAAAACAACAAACGCTGCACATCATTCCGATACGACGCCTGAATAACATTGCTCTGAATCGCAAGGTTAATGGAAATAAAATCAGCTGGGTAAATATTATTAGCTAAAATACCCCCAACTTTAGCAGCAGCAAGAAAAACAAATTCTGGTTTTTCCGCTACAAAAAATGCCTCCGTCGCAACCCGATTTGTAAGATCAAGTTCAGCATGGGTACGAGCAACTATATTTGTATAGCCTTGAGCCCACAGATTTCGAGTTAAAGCAGAGCCTACTAAGCCACAGTGTCCTGCTACATATATTTTAGTGTTTAGATTCAAGTTGTTTATAATTTATTAATCCATTAGTACGAACATAATCTAGCACGCACTTCTTTCTTGTGGGACTGAGAAATAGATAATTGCTTTAAATGTAAAACAAATAAATTCGTTCAAATCCTTATTCATTATGGTCATAAGTTACAAATCCATGTTTTTTCACTAATTCGTCGCGTTCGGCAGATTTGAGGTCTTCTCTAACCATCTCAGAAACCAGTTGTTTGAAGCTAATTTTTGGAGCCCAGCCAAGTTTTTTCCTTGCCTTGGAAGAATCGCCCAATAGTGTTTCAACTTCTGTCAATCGGAAATAGCGAGGATCTATGCGCACAATAACGCGAGGATCTATATTCAATGAACCAGAATCATGATAGCCTAATTCGTCTACCCCACTACCTTCCCAACGAATATTTATATTAAGTTCTTCGGCAGCAGTATTTATAAAATCACGAACGCTGTATTGCACACCTGTAGCAATAACAAAATCTTCCGCTTTTTGTTGTTGCAACATTAGCCATTGCATTTCTACAAAGTCCTTGGCATGCCCCCAATCTCGTTTTGCGTTAAGATTTCCGATGTAAAGACAATCTTGTAAACCGAGCTTGATACGTGCTAGAGCACGAGTAATCTTACGTGTTACAAATGTCTCTCCACGTACAGGGCTTTCGTGATTAAACATGATGCCATTACAGGCATACATACCATAAGCCTCACGATAATTAACTGTGATCCAGTGAGCGTAGAGTTTGGCGACCGCATAAGGGGAACGGGGATAGAACGGCGTGGTTTCTTTTTGAGGTGTTTCCTGTACTAATCCATATAATTCAGAAGTAGATGCTTGGTAAAAACGAGCTTTTTTTTCCAAGCCAAGAATACGAATCGCTTCGAGTAAACGCAATGCGCCAAGTGCATCCGAGTTTGCAGTATATTCTGGCTCTTCAAATGATACTGCGACGTGACTTTGCGCAGCAAGATTGTAAATTTCACTCGGCTGTACCTGCTGAATAATACGTACCAAACTACTGGAATCAGTCATGTCGCCATGATGCAGGTAGAAATGCCTGTTACGTTCGTGTGGATCCTGATATAGATGGTCAATTCGATCAGTATTAAACAGTGAAGTCCGGCGCTTTATGCCATGTACTTCATAACCCTTTTTCAGCAAAAAGTCTGCAAGGTATGAGCCATCCTGCCCCGTAATACCCGTAATTAAAGCAATTTTTTCTTTACGCATTACCTCTAACCCCATTTTTGATACTTATAAAATCAGAAATATACATACTGTTTTTTATCTATACCTCGCGAATGAAAGCGTATCTTATTAATCCCTGACCTGCTTATAAACTATAGAAAACTGACTATTGGCTTGCCCTGTCTGTGTTACGAATTATATAGTATCGTGAAACCTGTTCGTTCAAAACGAGAATAATGAATACTACAACTGCAACTCATCATTTATCTGTCTTAAATCTTCCTCGTCAAGCTCGCCTGCCGCAGCTTCGAGCCTCAATCTTGACATGAACAAATTATAGTATGCTAGGCCGAGATCTCGCCGAGCAATAGAATACAGTCCCTGTGCATTCAATACATCTACTTCAATCCTGACACCTACTTCTTGGCCAAGTTTAGTTGATTCCAATTGGCTTTGGCTAGATCTCACAGCTTGTCTCTGCGCCTTCACCAGGGAAATACCATTGGTAGCGTTGAGATACTCCTGGCTCACTTGAAGCGCAGTGTCTCGACGAGTATTGTTCATATCCTGAAACACTCTTTCCTCATTAGCTAGTGCCTCACGCACACGCGACTGTACCGAGAATCCACTGAATATCGGAACATTAAGCTGAAGACCTATTTCCTTTGAAGTTAGATCTATGCCTTGCCCGGTAAAGCTCCCACCCACACCTTTCTGATTACTATAGAGTGCAACCAGATCAAGGGTCGGATAGTGCCCTGCCTTAGCACGTTCTACTTCTTTTTTCGCGATTTCGTACACCGCCTGTTGAACTCGAATTGTAAGGCTATTCTGTTCGGCTACTGTGAGCCAATCCTCCTGACTAGCATACTTTAGGGCGAACAAACCTGGATCGCTGTCGTACAAGCGTGCAAGGTTATCTGGAAAACGGCCGGTAATCTTCTGTAGTTTGCGTTTACTGACTTCAAACGCATTTTTAGCGACGATCAACCGCGAAACTGTTAAATCAAACCGAGCCTGAGCTTCATAAGTGTCAACTATGGTAGAAGTGCCCGCCTCGAAGTTGCCTTTGGCCTGTTTCAGTTGCCGCTCAATAGCTTCCTTCTGGTCTTCCTCCACCCCCACGTCGAACTGAGCGATCAACACGTCGAAATACGCCTGTGCCACACGCAAGATCAGATCCTGGGCAGCGATAATAAATTGTGAATCTGCCTGCATGACTTGGATTTTCGATTGTTCGTAGGCTACAAAATTCTCCATACGGAAAAGCGGCTGGGTCGCCTGAATAACTAGACCGGCTCTATTAATCTCTCTTTCAGGTCCTAAACTTGAGTTTATGAGTTGTCTCTGCTTTACTCCTGAAAGCGTGAGAGTGGGAAGCAAGCCTGCTCTACCCTGAGGTAGTTTCTCCTGAGCAGCCCTGTGTGCAGCACGTGCAGCAGCATACTGTGCATCCTGCTCCAATGCTTCACGGTAAACATCCAGCAGGTCAGCAGCATTTAGCGGGGTATGTAGACTCACCCCAATAATTAATAATACATAAATATACCGCGAAATATTCACCTTAATTCTTACTTCTGGAAAATGAAATCTTTGTCCGATTGAAAATAGATATGATGACAGGTCAGCCAAAAGGGTAACTTAAAAGATTAAAAAATCAGAAAACAAACTGCTCTGTTTGTTGGACGTTCCTCAATGGAGGAATGCAGGTCTCGAACAAACCCACTCTTCTATACGTACCTTCTTTCACACATGTAATAAGTACGGCCCTCATCACCGGTTCATCACCTTCCACCACAAATAGTCTCCCTCCAGCTATAAGGCTATTCTGAAACTCTTCAGGTAAAATTGGTGTGGAACCAGTCAATACGATAACATCATAAGGTCCGTATTCAGACCAACCATGGGAAGCATCACCCACTTCCAGGGTTACATTGGCTACACCATGAGCCTGGAGATTTTTCTCTGCCATCATTTTTAATTCCGGAACAATCTCGATACTGTAAACATGCCCACCTTTCTTGGCTAACAATGAGGTCAAGTAACCGCTACCGCTACCAATTTCCAGCACCCTATCGGTCTTTCCAACCTGTAATTCCTGCAGAATACGGGCTTCCATCTTGGGAGCTAGCATCACCTCACCGTGCCCAAGTGGAATCTCCATATCAACAAACGCTAGAGAACGATAAGCTGTGGGGACAAATTCCTCACGCCGTAGCTCAAAAAGTAGTTTGAGGACCTCCGGATCCAGTACATCCCATGGACGGATTTGCTGTTCGACCATATTGAACCGAGTCTGTTCTAAATTCATATTTTTTCCCAAATTAATTCTTCTCGTATACTTGCAATTATTCCATATTTCC
>SPBV01000101.1 GCA_004525885.1 Nitrosomonadales bacterium | reverse complement strand
CGCGGTCACGAGGATCTGGTTCGGCGTGCCTCAAGTTTATTCGACCAAGTGGTGGTGGCAGTAGCTCCGAGTAGCGGCAAAGAACCATTCTTTAGCTTGGATGAGCGCGTGAGAATGGCGCGTGAGGTGTTAATAGATTGCCCCAATGTAGAGGTGATGAAATTTTCTGGATTATTGATGGAATTCTTGCAACAGCAAAACGCCAGAGTGATTTTGCGTGGACTGCGCGCAGTTTCTGACTTTGAATACGAATTCCAGATGGCGGGCATGAATCGCAGCATGCATCCCGATGTTGAAACTGTCTTTATGACTCCATCTGAGCAATATATGTTTATTTCTGCAACTATCGTGCGTGAAATTGCGTTGCTTGGCGGTAATGCAGACAAGTTTGTGCGTCCTTTAGTTGCTTCGCAGCTCCGCATCAAGGCTGGGACATGATTTTAAGAGGGTTGTATGGCTTTAATGATTACTGATGAATGTATCAATTGTGATGTATGTGAGCCAGAATGCCCTAATAATGCGATCTCACAAGGAGAGGATATCTACATAATTGACCCCGGATTGTGCACTGAATGCGTAGGCCATTACGAAACAGCACAATGCGTCGAAGTGTGTCCCGTAGATTGTATTGTCGTTAACCCAGGCATCATCGAGACTAAAGAGCAGCTGAGAGATAAGTATCTTGCGCTTAACGATTAGTGCGGGCAGCAGCAAGTTCTTCGGGTATAGGGTAACGTCTTGGTCCAAAAATCGCAGTGCCAACTCGCACTATAGTCGCACCTTCTGCAATAGCGATATCCATGTCCTCTGACATGCCCATTGAGAGAGTATCAAGATCAAACCCATCCTGCCTGAGTTGATCATAAATTTCTCGTAGCATATGAAACTGGCTACGCTGCAAAGCAGTGGCAGTAGTTAGCTCGGGAACGGCCATCAATCCGCGTAGCCTCAAGTGAGGCAGCCCTGCTACATAAGTTGCAAGATCTGATGTAAGCTTAGGTGACACGCCACTTTTCGTGTCTTCTCCGCTCACGTTTACTTGTAGACAGATTTGTAGTGGAGGGAGTGTTTCTGGCCTATCTCGCGACAGGCGGTCAGCAATTTTCTTTCTGTCTACACTGTGAACCCAGGAAAAATTCTCCGCTATACGTTTTGTCTTGTTGCTCTGTATAGGCCCAATGAAATGCCATTCGATGGGCAAATCAGAAAGCGCAAATATTTTCTCTAGCGCTTCTTGAAGATAGTTTTCACCAAAAATTGTTTGTCCCGCATCCCATGCTGCTCTTACTTGTTCGGCGGGGTTGGTTTTGCTAGCGGCTAATAACTTGATTTCATCTGGCTGACGACATGCATCTTTCGCGGCTGTGGCGATTCGCTTCTTAACGGCTTGTAATGAAGAGGTTATTATTGTCATAATCTGCGAGTTTGACTCGCTTTCCTGAGTTGGCTCACAGTATATGTTACCTCATAAGGCTACCTAGTTTTAGGCATGAATCCGTAATCTGCTCAATTTTAAGAGGTTATAGCCGTATACAACACATAACGTTGTTATCGGAGTATCACTATGAACATAGTAGAACTACTCTCCTTTGCGGTCAAGAACAAGGCCTCTGATTTGCATTTGTCCGCGGGAATGGCCCCAATGATTCGGGTGCATGGCGAAATCAGAAGAATCAATCTGCCAGCTATGGAGCACAAAGATGTCCACGAAATGGTGTACGATATCATGAACGATGGTCAGCGAAAATCCTATGAAGAAGACCTAGAGTGCGATTTCTCCTTCGAAGTTCCAAACTTAGCACGTTTCCGGGTAAATGCCTTCAATACCCAACGAGGTGCAGCCTCAGTTTTAAGGACTATTCCTTCGAATGTATTAACTTTGGAGGACCTTAAGGCGCCGAAGATATTTGCTGAAATTGCGCAACAGCCTCGTGGTGTAGTGTTAGTGACTGGTCCTACTGGTTCTGGAAAATCTACAACCTTGGCAGCAATGATTAACGACATTAATGAGAAAGAACATGGGCACATATTGACGCTTGAAGATCCGATCGAATTTGTGCATCAAAGTAAAAATTGTCTTATTAATCAAAGAGAGGTTGGGCGCGATACACTAAGTTTTAGTAATGCGCTACGTTCAGCATTGCGTGAAGACCCTGAGATTATTTTGGTTGGTGAAATGCGCGACTTGGAAACTATTCGCTTGGCCATGACTGCAGCAGAAACAGGTCATTTGGTGTTTGGTACGCTTCATACAAGCTCTGCTGCTAAGACTATTGACCGGATTATTGATGTATTTCCAGCAGATGAGAAGGAAATGATGCGCGCAATGTTATCAGAATCACTGCGGGCAGTGATTTCGCAGACACTATGCAAAACTAAGATGGCGCTGGCCGGGTAGCCGCTCACGAGATCATGATTGGTACCCCAGCAATCCGTAATTTGATACGTGAAGCAAAGGTGGCACAAATGTACTCAACAATTCAGACTAGCCAGAGTGTGGGCATGCAAACACTGGATCAGAATCTGAAGGAATTGGTGAAACGTAACGTCATTACCAATGCTGAAGCTCGCACTAAGGCCATGAGCAAAGAAAGCTTTTTAGGCTGAAAATTTATTCACATAGTCATGGTTAAAAAATAAAGAAATTTAGGAGTAATCCATGGAACAGAATCAGGCAGAAAAATTTGTATTTGATCTGTTGCGGTTGATGCTTAGCAAAAAGGCATCAGACGTGTTCATCACTGCCGGTCTACCGCCCTCATTCAAGATTGATGGGAAAATGGTTCAAATGTCGAAGCACCCATTGACGCCGCAGCAAACTTTGGAGCTAGTGCGCGCTGTCATGGACGAAAAGCAAAAAACTGAGTTCACAACTACCAAGGAATGTAACTTTGCTATTCATCCGCCTAGCATAGGGCGTTTTCGTGTTAACGCTTTGATCCAGCAACAGTGTGCAGGGATGGTGTTGCGTACAATTACCACCGCAATTCCAACGTTTGCCGAGTTGGGGTTGCCGCCGGTATTAAAAGATGTAGTAATGAGCAAGCGTGGCCTGGTGATTTTTGTCGGCGCCACAGGTTCTGGTAAATCTACTTCGCTAGCAGCAATGATCGGGTATCGAAACCAAAATAGTTATGGTCATATTATTACCATCGAAGATCCAGTGGAATATGTACATGAGCACATTAACTGCATGATAACTCAGCGTGAAGTGGGAATAGACACCGAGTCATGGGAGGCCGCGCTGAAAAATACATTGAGACAAGCGCCGGATGTGATTTTGATAGGCGAAATTCGTGCGCGTGAAACGATGGAGCACGCAATATCCTTTGCTGAAACTGGGCACTTGTGCATGGGTACGCTGCACGCCAATAGTGCAAATCAGGCCCTTGACCGTATAATCAATTTCTTTCCTGAAGAGCGTAAAGCACAATTATTGATG
Source organism: Nitrosomonadales bacterium (assembly GCA_004525885.1). Lineage (GTDB taxonomy): Bacteria > Pseudomonadota > Gammaproteobacteria > Burkholderiales > Nitrosomonadaceae > BJGV01. Next base: position 3,031 of record SPBV01000101.1, on the reverse strand, counting down.
GATTTATCTTTAAACATGAAAGCGCTAATTGCTCAGCGGCTGCTTCCGCTCAAAGAAGGTATAGGGCGGGTGGCGGCGTTTGAAATCTTGCTTAATTCCCCGTTGATTTCGGATCTAATCCTTAGGGGTGATGTTCATGAGATCAAAGAAATCATGAAAAAATCTCCGGAAATGGGAATGCAGACTTTTGACGCAGCATTGTTCGAGCTTTATGAAGCGGGCAAGATTAGTTATGAGGATGCGATGAAGAATGCTGATTCCCAAAATGAGCTACGGTTGCAAATTAAACTCAGAGGATCCGAAGCGAAGGGCAAAGATCTAAGCGAAGGCATAGAGCATTTAAGGTTTTCTTGACAGAGATAAAGATTTTTATTTTAGTTTCACACTTCACCACTCATCTACCTTGATAAGGTATACCCTTTATTATTCCCAAGGTTGTTGCTTGACAGTTTTTCAATGAAACATTAAAATTTCGCTTTTAGTGTGTTGAGTTTCGGAAATATGCGTTGAGTCTGTGGTAATGGAATCCAGCGTACACCGCACAGCGGGACTACAAGCTGTAATTTCCGTTGTAGTCGGGATGCTAGGTTATGTCGCGCAAGGGGAGGCGGTAGCAAAGTCGGCATTATATGGTGGGGTGGCCGCATTGATGGGCACACTATTGTTGCTTTGGCGCATGCAGCGTAGCAAACGGAAAACTCTTCTAGGAGCACCTAAGCATTTGTGGTTATTTTATCGCTCTGGTTTGGAGCGGTTTTTGGTTGTAGGTACGCTTCTGGCACTAGGAATGGGGATGTTTAAGCTTGTTCCTCTCGCGGTATTGATTGGTTTTGTGGCAGGTCAGTTGGCATGGATAATTGCCCCATTACAACGCGAAAGAAGAAGCAACTAAAGTAAAGCAAAATATAATAAAGTATTTATGGCTAGCGAATCGATCAGTTCAACTGAATATATCAAGCACCATCTTCAGAACCTAACTTTTGGTAAATTACCAGATGGTTCATTGGGTCTGGCGCAAGATCCAGAACAGGCAAAGGCCATGGGATTTTGGGCGATTAATGTGGATACGTTGGGAGTTTCGTTCCTACTTGGCGCTCTTTTTCTCTATCTTTTTTCTAGAGTCGCAAAAAGCGCAACTATCAATGTGCCCAGTGGCTCACAAAATTTCGCTGAATGGATTATTGAGTTCATTGACAATAGTGTGCGCGGCTCATTCAGTGGTCGTAATCCACTGGTTGCGCCATTAGCGCTGACCATTTTCATATGGATCTTTTTAATGAATCTGATGGATTTGGTTCCTGTTGATTATTTGCCAGTTGTGGCTCATGCTCTCGGTCTTCCTTTTCTTAAAGTTGTCCCTACGACTGATCCAAATGCAACATTCGGTATGTCCATTGCAGTATTTGTTCTGGTAATTTATTACAGTATCAAAGTTAAAGGTGCAGGTGGATTTGCTGGCGAACTAGCGCTACAGCCTTTTAGTAGTAATAACCCGGTAATAAAAACGCTCTTTATCCCGATAAATCTTTTTTTAGAAGGCGTTAACTTAATTGCTAAGCCGGTTTCACTCTCATTGCGATTGTTTGGCAATATGTATGCGGGCGAGATGATTTTTATTTTGCTGGCAATAATGGGGGGGTCTTGGGCTGCTGCTAGCGTAGGAAACTCAGTATTGTTTGGAACGCAAGTGTTGTTATCCCTGGGGTGGGCAATTTTTCACATCCTTATCATAACGTTGCAGGCTTTTATATTCATGACGCTTACTATTGTTTATTTGGACATGGCTCACCAAGAGCACCATTGATTTTTGAATTATTTTATTTATAGGAGAACTCTGTGGAACAATCACTATTATATATAGCTGGGGCGATCATGATGGGCCTAGGCGCGCTTGGTGCTGCGGTTGGTATCGGCATTTTGGGCGGACGATTCCTTGAGGGTGCGGCACGTCAACCAGAATTGATCCCAATGTTACGTACCCAGTTTTTCATTGTCATGGGTCTGGTCGACGCGGTGCCAATGATTGCTGTGGGTATTTCCATGTATATTCTGTTTGCGGTGGTTGGCGGCTAAAGCCATCATCGTCTATCATTAAAAAGGTTCGTGCATGAATATCAATGCTACTCTACTCGGGCAAACTATCATGTTTATTTTGTTTGTCTGGTTCTGTATGAAATTTGTATGGCCGCCCATTATGCAAGCGCTTAGTGACCGCAAAAAACAAATTGCGGATGGGTTGGCAGCAGGAGAGCGCGGGAAACATGAATTGCAGCTGGCCTCTAAAGGCGCTGCTGAGGATCTACGTGAAGCGAAGCAAAAAGCGGCCGAAATCATTGCTCAAGCAGAAAAACGCTCATCTCAGGTCGTCGAGGAAGCAAAGGGAATTGCCAAAGAAGAAGGCAATCGCATCGTTGCTAGTGCGAAGGCAGAAGTTGAGCAAGAAATTATTCGTGCTAGAGAAATGTTGCGTCAACACGTTGCTGATTTGGCTGTAGCGGGCGCATCAAAAATCTTGCATCGAGAAGTAGATGCTAAAACTCACGCTGATTTACTTAAAACTATTAAGGCAGAGCTATAAGCAATGGCTGAAGCGCTCACAATTGCACGTCCTTATGCGGAAGCAGCATTTAGGCTGGCTAAGGCAGGTGATACATTATCTGCCTGGTCTAGCATGCTACAATTCACTGCAGTTATAGCAGTTGACAAACATATTCGCACCCTTCTCGGCAACCCAGAAGTCTCCACTAAGCGTCTGGGTGAACTACTTCTTGATATATGTGGTGACAAACTCAACAATGAAGGTCGTAATTTTATTTTGTTGTTGGTTGAAAATAAGCGGGTCGAAGTGTTGCCCGAAATAAGGGATTTATTTGAGCAGTTAAAGGCACAACACGAAGGAGTGTTGGAGGCAAAAATTGCTTCCGCATTTGCCATGACTGATGTACAACTTAAAGACTTAGTAGCGGGCCTCGAGTCTAAATTTAAGCGCAAAATAGAGGCCAAAGTAAATGTAAGCCCAGAATTGATAGGT
>SPBV01000300.1 GCA_004525885.1 Nitrosomonadales bacterium | reverse complement strand
GACTAAATGGAGGGTTGGCAGAGCTTGGCTTATTGCAGTGGTTTGCTAAACCGCCGAGTACATCGTATGGCTCCATAGGTTCGAATCCTATACTCTCCGCCATTTAAAGGAAAATTATGGATGCTTATGATCTTGGCTGGAAAGCAGGTTATCTGGATAGACAGAATGAAAATCCCTACGAAGAAGATACTGACGATTGGCAGGAGTATGAAGATGGGTACTACGACGGCAGTAAAAACTCATTGATACTAATACAAAATGTAATGTTTAATGCCCCTGTGGTGGAATGGCAGACACGCTAGTCTTAGGAACTAGTGCTTCGGCGTGAGGGTTCGAGTCCCTCCTCGGGTACCAAGTATTTAGTATATTACACAATGTAGCCGGTTAAATCCCGGTACCTTGTTAATTAAAAAGAGAGAGAATACGGCCGTTACCTGTCTTTTTTGTTAGAGGTATATATAGGGTGGAATAATTATCCAGCTAAAATTATACCCAACGGAATATAAACCTGTGATAGTATTGTGTAATATACTAAATATTTGCCAGTGTGGTGGAATTGGTAGACACAACGGACTTAAAATCCGTCGGGTATCGCACTCATGTCGGTTCGATTCCGATCACTGGTACCAAAATTATGCTCAGTTGGTGGAATTGGTATACACGATTGATTCAAAATCTTTCAAATTATAGGTTCGAGTCCTATACTGAGTACCAAAGCTACTTTAGCTGATGTGGTCATAGCGGTGGTTTGAAGTACCATGGAACTAGGTTCGATTCCTAGAGGTAGCACCAAATTATAGGAAAATAAGATGGAATGGATACGTTAAATGCTGTTATGATGGGCATGGCAAATAGAAATAAAGAACTGAAAGTATTTGATTGGAATAAGGCAGCGAAACTAATTAAAGACTCTAAAGTTAAATACGCGGAGGCAGGCTTAGCAGGAAGCTGGGAGCACACCGGAGGAATAATTTTTAGAGATGGTAAGCCAGCATCTAAGAAAAACACTTATGTATACCTAGCATCAATATGGGCTATTCCGCAACTATTTATTGACGGGTTCTTTTATGATTGCTATAAAATGCAGTCCGATACCCCAAACTGGGATTCTGATACCTTTTGGCCTAAGTCAGCTAGAAAAATTATAGGAAAATAAATGCAAAAATGGGTAATTAGTTGGATTGGTTGGCATGACTATGAAATGCATATGGAAACAGTCTCTATTTTATCTAGTGAGAATTGTGAAATATCCGTTTTGAAAATTGCACTAGAAAAAATGGGATTTACTATAAATAACAACGTTGATCGTTCGGTAGAAGGTCTTAAGGACTTCGCCTTTGACTGTGAAGGTATGATTGGAGCAATTCGAGTTGATTAACGGACTATTCGTCTAGGTGGTTAGGACGTCACCCTTTCAAGGTGAAAACGTAGGGTTCGAGTCCCACATGGTCTACCAAATAATGCCACAGTAGTCGATGGGAGCTTCTACCTCCTTACACGTAATTGGAGCTGAAAATACGGGTTCGAATCCTGTCTGTGGTACCAAATTTAAAAAGGAAAATATTAAATGGCTGGAAATCGCAAGCGTAATAGCGATCTGCAAAAAGCTAAGTACAAACTGTACGAAGCCCAGGAAAAATGGAAGGTCAACAAGACTAAAAAGATTGAACGTCATCTTAAAAAGTGTCCTGCTGATACCTGTGCTGTAAAAGCACTGGAGCGAGGATTTTCTTACGGACGTAAACCCCCACGGTCTCCTGTATGGAGTCATTCAGATAAGGCAACTTCAGTATTGTTTACAGAATTCGGTCGTAAAGGTTCTGAGGTACTGGAGATAAAAAAAGCCAAAGCCGCAAAAATGCGCAAAGAACAGGAAGCTAATGGGTGATTTTCTACTTTACTACATGGTCGTAGCAGTGTCTACGGCCATTTTTGTTTTATTTAAAATTTACTATCCGGCCATAAAGGATATTAAAACAAAAGCCAGTAATAATGCAGAGTACAAAAGTAAAATGTTGAACTTATTACAGTACCCAAATATTGGTGCGATATTTTTTCTAATTATAGCAATTATTTTTACTCCGGTTTTTGTACCAATTATGTTGTCTGATAACCTGTCTATAAAATTCAAAGAAAATTTTATTAAAGGTGCCAGCAAATGAGTGATATAATATTTACAGAATGTGAGGCGGCGTCATAACTATGTCTCGCCGTGAACGCAAAGTACCAGCACTAACTGAAAAACAATGCTATCAAATAGCTATAAATTTATTAACTAGAAAATGGTGTAAAAGATTAAGACAAGAAGGGGCAGCAGCTATTTTGCAATTAATAGAAATGCTAGAAGATGAAAGATCTACTCTAGTACATGTACATTTTAATAGG
>SPBV01000263.1 GCA_004525885.1 Nitrosomonadales bacterium | reverse complement strand
CTATTCCTGTTCTCTCCTGCTTTCTGTGCATCAGTGTGCCACGACATAGTTATAGTTTGGTTTAGATGGCACACCTAGTTCTGGACTAGCCTCTATCAATGTAGTACTTACCCCTCTTTCTTTTCCCCAATTTTGGCAAAAAGTTTTTTAAAAAATAAAAATTTTTAACGTTCGTTTTTGGCACAAAGCAGGCACTCAAGATTATTCTTACCTCAGCATTCCACCTTAGTTAGCCGTTATAAACATATAAACCTAATTGTATTCATAACTGAATCTAACTATGGGCCTAACCATGACCAATATTGAGAAATTGTCTAATTTCGAGCTGTTGATAGAGCTAATATATGACGGACAAAGTCGAATGGTCGAGTCTCTCATGGACGAAGAACCAATCGACACTAGTTTAATATACAAATTACTGGCATCAAGAACTGGAAAACCACATATCAATAAATTCGAGTACTGGTATAAATGGTTTGTTGACGAGGCTACTAATGAAACAGCTTTGGACAAGAATACAATAAAATGGCTGAATGACTTCAGGTGTAAGTTCAAGAAATTTATGGGAAGAATTTAAAAAAAGCAGTGAAAATCTTAGTTAGTAGTTCTTGAACGTCCGCTTTTTGTACAAAGTGGACACTCGGAATATTGTTATTATTAGCTGTTAATCCGCATCTTACGTGATTAAAGCAAAATTTATTTTATGAATTCTTCATATTTTCTATTCATTTATATAAATTTTGCCTCTACAGAAAAAATTTACCTATCATTGCAACAGCAGCCAATGCCGATACAATTGCAAAGCTATTTAGCATTTGTGGTCCTGCTAATTGTGAAGAAATCAGACGCCCGCTAATCATCCCAAATAGCGCACCAACACAAAAAGGAAACGCAATCACCCAGTTAAAATTACCTACAAGAACACTGGACGCTACGCCACTCACTGATACAAGCGCTATAACCGCCAATGAAGTTGCGACAACGGATTGCATAACCAAGTCCGTATAACGTTGTAACGCTGGAACTATAACGAAGCCGCCACCAACACCTAACAGTCCAGACAAGATTCCGGCAATAGAACCAGAAAGTACCATGGTGCGTGCACAGTGAGCAGTCCAGACAAACTTTCCACTATTTGTGTCTAGAACACACGGTAGAGTGTGCTCGTTTGGTGGTTTGTTAGCCACAAGATGATGAAAGTTGGCCTTTCGAAAAGTTTGATACGCAACTAAAAATAGGACCATAGCAAAAATAATACCCAGCCAACGGTTATCTATCTGATTAGCTAACCAGATACCAAATGGTGACAGCAGCATTCCTGTCCCTGCCATTAACAAAACTGCCTTGTAGCGCACAACGCCTACTCTCAAGCCCAAACCAGCGCCTAGTGTGGCTGCCATCCCTATTGCTAGAAGGCTGATCGGCCCTGCCTCAGCAACACGTATCCCTACACCGAAAACAAGAAGAGGAACAGCTAGAATTCCGCCACCTGCGCCAGTCAAGGCAAGAATGATTCCTACAATTAAACCGAGCGATACGCTGATCAGCACTATATTCGCCTTCGAATCACCTTGCTGTACATTACAAGTTCACCTTGGGTAAATTGCATAGACAAAAGAACTATAGGTATCGTTATGTAGCCTTTTTTGATGGGTGTTGAGAGAATCGGCTCTGTATTTCAAAAATTGCCATGCCTGCTAACATGGCTATCGTAAAGGTCAGCGGCTTGATGCCCCCTGTTAAGAGCGACACCACCGCCGGGCCAGGACAATACCCTGCTAAACCCCAGCCGGTACCAAAAGTCAGCCCGCCAAGAACCAGTCGTTTGTCAATGCGTTGACCAGTAGGCAATCTTATCGGGCCACCTAGTATTGCGTGAGGATGCGTTGCGGCAAAACGAAATGCGAATATACCGACAAGAACCGCGCCCCCAATGACAAAAATTAGTGATGGATCCCACTTGCCAGTGAAGTCTAGAAAACCGATCACTTTTGATGGGTCGGTCATGCCTGAGATGATCAGGCCAATTCCAAATATTAAACCACTGAATAATGCCATCAACACTTGCACGATTTTCTCCTTAATTAATCAGATGACGTACGATATAAGCAGTAATAAAGCCGGCCATTATGAATGAGACAGTAGCGATCGCAGAGCGAGACGAGAGTCGCGATAGGCCGCAAACACCATGCCCACTGGTACAGCCTGAGCCATAGCGGGTACCAACTCCAACTAATAAACCTGCAACTATAAGTGAAGCGATGTCGGCATCAATGCGTACAGAAGGCAGGGGCATGACAAAACCATAAACGAGTGGTGCGATTACCAAACCCAGTACAAACGCAATCCGCCAGACAATATCATTAGGCATGGGCTGGAATAGTCCACCTAAAATGCCGCTGATTCCTGCTATCCTGCCGTTGAATAAAAGAAATATCGCTGTAGCGAAGCCGATCAATAATCCACCAGATAGGGATAATAATGGCGTGAAATGTGTCCAGTCGATCATTAATTTCATCAATAATCTGAATGTCTACTTTTAGCACAAAGCGGTCATTAGCGAAAGACAGTATTTAACCTAAAGCCAACATTAAACTATCAATCTACGTAGTAAGTAGATTGCACGACCATTACTCTATTTGTGTTTTTTGCCTACGAATAATGCTGGAAAATGATGAGGAAACTTCACGCCCTTTTAATAACGGATTAACATAAGCCTGATCTCTAAGCTCAGCAAACGGTACTTGCTGGTTTAATCGACCAGCTTCATAAAGATATTCGGGCAGGTAGCCGCTAACTAAAATT
>SPBV01000245.1 GCA_004525885.1 Nitrosomonadales bacterium | reverse complement strand
AATTTTAGTTAGCGGCTACCTGCCCGAATATCTTTATGAAGCTGGTCGATTAAACCAGCAAGTACCGTTTGCTGAGCTTAGAGATCAGGCTTATGTTAATCCGTTATTAAAAGGGCGTGAAGTTTCCTCATCATTTTCCAGTATTATTCGTAGGCAAACAGAATAAACGGAGCATCAGTAATAACAATATCTTTGAAGAATTTACCAGCAGGTTGCTTTATTTCTTATTTTCTTTATTTGCTTTCCAGTTGATTTTTGTGTGGCATGCAGTATTTCTGCTTCAGATAAAAAACTTTTTCAAGTAAACTTACCACGTTGGAAATGGTATGGGTAATTGTGGAACGTTTATAGATATGCTTTCCAGAAAATAGCTTTACTGAACAAGAACCCTAAATATTTTTAATTGGGGATCAATATTGAAATAATCGGTATTTATATCGTCTGCGTGGGAATAGTGCCTGATACTAAACATATAAAACGCTTCTTTAGTGGGAACAGGCGTTATTAAAAATATAAATAAACGGTTAGCTTTGCTTCGAATAGACTAGTTGTCGCTCTAAATGGACATTAATTGTCATGGGGGTGGGTACACATACCTAGTCTTGGACTAAGCCGTTCCCTATCAATGTAATACCTACTGCTCTTTCTTTCTCTATTTTCTGTGAGTGACCGTTTTTGGCACAAAGCAGACGCTCAAAATTGCTGCTTCTTACTCATGCCTGAGCAAGTTTGTAACGTATCCCATTCGCCTAATCGAAGTCTTCGTACGAGCTAAGATAGACTATCAAAGAATCATAGTTAAATTTATGTCCTTAATTGTGTCGTGGTTAACTCATTGGTAAATATTAATTACAACTAATACTTGACTATTTTAATCAAGTATATTAATGTTGACTAAATTAGTCAAGTATTCGATATTTCTACTGAATAAGGCTTTGATTAGCTCTAGCTTTTACACATATTTTATGGATAGTGCATATTAGAAAATGGAGAAACAAAATGATTACCCTATCAGTTCTTGGTTTGCAACTGGCTCTGAGTTTTTCAATATTTGTTTTTATCGCAACAAGGTACGTAACTCCTTATAGATAAAATTTACTTAGATGAGAATTTTAATATTTGGCGTCAGACAATAGATTCATGGCTGTGCACCGGTGTGCTTCTTCGGTATATTTGGTGTCAACATCAGCGTGTCTTTTTTCTGCTTTCTTAGCCTGCTTAAGCGCCGCAGTAGCATGCTGAAACATAGTTTTGCATAAAACCACATCTTCCCCGTGGACCTAGCCATCGCTAGATGTTCAATTGCATACGCCGCGTGATGATGACTAGCGATGCCATTGGAACGAATAAACTCAGGGCCGGCGCTGGCCTGACCGCTATGAAAAAATACTCATGAGCTAATTACAAATGTAGCAAAAGTAGGTTCCATCGTTGCGTCTCCTTAGTAAGAACAAAATTAAAATTTATAAGCAAGGAAGGTATTTAGGCGTGTATCTTTCATCTACCAAATGCGCCTGCGGATAAATCAGGCAATTGATATTTTCCACTTAGCACTTCAGCGGCTAGTAATCTAAAACTCTCGATAACAAGAACGATCTGCTACAAATTAATCTTCTCATCTCTTTCTCGTAAGCAGAAACCACCCTGTTTACCGCGGAAAATAAAATAGATTAGACTTGCATAGACTCTGTAGTGCCTTGGTGAGACAGGTGTGTGATACCCCCAATTTTTTCTGTAACCGTGTGATTTGGCGCCGCCACACCACGAAGCCGTGTAGCCATACTAATCGAGCGCTTGAATAGCATATTGGGAAATTCGAGATGGTCATCTTAAATTCTAGCTGTTATACATATTAAGTTTAAGTATTTAAATAAGGTATATCATGGCGTAAAACTATAAAAAGCACATACAGCAACCCATATTTGGTTAGGGATGATGAATGATGGATGAGGGATGAGTAAAATAAAATTTAAAGTGGGACAGAGAGTTAGTATAAATTCTGCGATTTCGCCAAGCTTGCTAGGGCATATAACTAAAGAACCGCAATATATTGAGAAAGCGGGAGAGCTTGAATACCTTATTCAAACCGAAAAACATATGGCGCTTGGGGAATTGGGGGGCATGTATTTTTTTGAATCTGAACTATCTGCTATTGAAGATTAGATTGCTAAACCCCACAGCAAAGTCGACCTTTCATACAAATGAGCCAAGACAAAAGAGACTCTATCGCCGCTGAATTTGTTACAAAATTATCAGTTACCAACCTGTCGTCAGAATCTATAGTAGCTATATGGATAGCTGCAAACTAAAAAAAGGGCTTAGTGAATATTTCTTTAAACTCCTCTTTGTGAAATGAAAAATGTTTTCTTACGCAACCAATCTTGCTAGTCCCTCGGGAAGGCTATTTCCCATTACAATTCTTTGTTCATATACTGCAACACCCACACCAAATCCTATGGCCTTGCTCCTAGAAAGAATATTGCTTCCTATTCGAATGCCGCTACCTTGGATTTCGCACTCAGGAAGTTTTTGTGAAAGCCCGGTAATGATACGCCTCTCCTTATCAAAACTATAGAGCGCCTGTCCATTAGAAATCACCTTAAAGCCACCCTCTATTAGTTCATACTGTATGCTTGGAGCAGGCTCATTCTTTAAAACTTCCAATACTGCTTTAGTGCCATCAACTAATATAATTGAAATGCGGCCAGTTTTATCTTCTAAGATTGCTCGTTTACCCCATAATAGAGGTATTTTAATGTCCTTAAATATTTGATTTCCCATATCCAAATTCATGCTTAACCTCTCATTGACACTTAGCTTGTCGTTGCTGTGTGGCTCAGACACCTAGAATATTGATGCGAAAAAACTGTGTAGCATTAATCTACAATAACGCCTCTCTCTATTCTTGCTTTCTTATAAAGACTACTGGTTTGCCTAACTTATATCTGTTGATCCGATAATGTTGTAACGGCAAGAATTTGATAATCTAAAGTATTTAAAATACGTAAAAATGATGGGTACATTTTAAAAAGATTTGGGACTTGGGGTTTGCGTTAACTGTATTTAATAGAATCCGCATTCCCGTGGATTCAAAACTGTGCTGCCTTTTCATAAACTAGCAAGCACCACTTTT
>SPBV01000044.1 GCA_004525885.1 Nitrosomonadales bacterium | reverse complement strand
CAATTATTGGCATTCTGACAGAGTTGGCACTGTCGGCTTAAGAAGAGCATGTTGCCCAAGAGCAGGTCACTAAAAAATGAATTAACTATTCAGTATTTATCCAATCTCAAGATATGTGTCACCTAGATAAATCCGAATGTTTGTTTTGTGCAGAAGCGAACACTCAAAGAAATCGGAGTTTGTCAAACCTTGAATGAAAGTTTCAGCTGTCTGTGTAAATTTCTTAGCTAATTCGATGATAGTACGCTTTTCTTAAAGTTGATTTCATACCTTACTGCCAGACCACCTCCTTCCTTTATATGTTTTTATTAAGGAAGGAGGTTTTAAATACTTAGTGTTTGCCTGGTTGAAGTTTGACTCCACGGCGCTCCTGCAGAATATAGGCCTGTAGGGCCACCATGCGGGGATCATCTGCTGCTAGGTTTTTACCCTCAAGTGGGTTACGTATACACCAGTTGATCATCTCCCATATTGGAACCACCTTTCCCAATTGTTTTTGGAACTTTGGGTAGGTTTCCGGGTGTGTGTTGGAGGCGTTGGGGTGGCACTGTGCGCAGGCAACACCATTAGTACCGAGCTTTCCATCAGTGAAAACTTTGCGCCCCTGATTAACGACAGTCATGTATTCACTCTCCCAACGCTTGAGGTCTTCTTGGGAAAATTCATCAGCCATAGCTGGTACGGCCCAGCTGGAAAGCATGACGATGGCCAATGTAATGACTCCAAAGCATTGTTGTTTTGTGTGTTCCATATCACTCTCCTGTCAGTTTTGTTTTGTCTAGTAATGGCTTTGCGGTGAGATACGGTTGTTTTCCGCCTGATATCCCATGTCCTCAGGCTGGCCAGTTTTTGTGTTGAATGCGACAGTCCTTCTGGTGTTTTCATACAATGTGTAGTGCATATCAACATTACCATTAGCCATATTTATGAGCTGCCAGCCGGTTGCATCACGCTCATTAAATGGGTCCGCCCGGTTCATTGGAACAGTTAATTTGGGTAAATACTGCTCGGCCTGAGCATAAGTTGCGGTCTTCCCCACGTGCGTGGGGGTGTTTCTACTGATGAACTCATTAGTAATGCTATTACTGTGTCTTCCCCACGTGCGTGGGGGTGTTTCCTTATTTTTATGGGAGCTATGAACGCACAGGATGTCTTCCCCACGTGCGTGGGGGTGTTTCTGCTTCACTAGTCTCCGTACCTATATTGATCTGGTCTTCCCCACGTGCGTGGGGGTGTTTCTAGATGTGTGAGATCTGCGAGAAGCGTCTCCTGGTCTTCCCCACGTGCGTGGGGGTGTTTCCAACGACTTATATGAACTGCGGCGCATGAAAGTGTCTTCCCCACGTGCGTGGGGGTGTTTCCAGACATAAGATGTATGAACGTAAAAATAGGATGTCTTCCCCACGTGCGTGGGGGTGTTTCTGGCACAAAACCCTGAACAGAGCCACCATCAAAGTCTTCCCTACGTGCGGGGGGTGTTTCTTTTACAGCGGATGACTACGAGTGGCGCGTGACGTCTTCCCCACGTGCGTGGGGGTGTTTCTGAACAGCGAAATCTGGTACAAAGTACCAGAAAGTCTTCCCCACGTGCGTGGGGGTGTTTTAAAATTAATGAAATGAATCCCGTCGATTAACAGCCGGGAATCGAGGGAGTTAACTTGTGCCATAATTTGCATCTGAGGGTTTTTGACCCTGTGCAAGTAAAGCTGGCATTGAATAAATGCGGTTACAAATTGGTTACATTTCATAAATAAGGATAAAGGAGTCACAAGCTAACACCTGTAACTCCTTTATTTATTGGTGCTGTTGGGGGGAATCGAACCTCCGACCTACTGATTACGAATCAGTTGCTCTACCAACTGAGCTACAACAGCAAGAAGCATAAAGCTCATAGATTATAAAGGTTTGGAATACGGTCAGCAAATTGAAAACTTTAATACCAGCATAGAGGAGAGTTATTCAGAAAATATTTTTTCAGCCAAAGGTATATCTATACAGCCATCCTGTCTTTGCTGTTTTGAAATACAGATGACCGTGGGTAGTCCATGCGTAGATTTATATGGCCTATATATTGTCTGCGTTCCTACGTTGAGAATAATTTTCTAGCTGTTGGCTTTGTGGTTGGCGTGGCGACAAGTTAATGTCTAACATCTGTTTACTCTACATAATTTCATGGCAATTTCGGTTAACATCGTTAAACGTGTAGACATATTAATAAAATTGCGTCAAAATCATACCATGATGTTAGAAACTGCGGCAGCTAAAAATATTCTGGTCTTGCATGGGCCTAACTTGAATCTTCTGGGTAGCCGTGAACCAGAAGTATATGGTAGCGCGTCGTTAGATGAAATTAACGGGCGTTTAAGTGAATTAGCGAAAGATGCTGGTGCAAATCTGGTTAATTTTCAGAGTAACAGTGAAGCTGAGTTAATAAGTCGTATCCAGCAGGCTATTAGGGATACAACTGATTTTATCATCATTAATCCAGCCGCGTTTACACACACAAGCATTGCTTTGCACGACGCATTGGCAGCAACGCGGCTACCTTTTATTGAGGTTCATCTTTCAAATATCTTTGCTCGCGAGTCTTTTCGTCGTAAATCATATTTTTCTGCTCTTGCATTGGGTGTGATTAGCGGCTTGGGAGCTAGAGGTTATTACCTGGCGCTAGAGTATGCCCTGCATACTCGTTAATTAGGGTTCTATATTAAGTGCATTTAAAACACATAAGTATTTAAGTACCTACAATCCGAGGAAGAGAAGCTTCAGAACGAAATAGGGAAAGCACGCAACATACAATAGTTATAAAAATGTACATGAGTACCTTAAATGGGATAACGCCCTAGGAGGGCTATTATGGATCTAAGGAAACTTAAAAAATTAATTGATCTGGTTGAAGAATCAAGTATCTCCGAATTGGAGATCACTGAAGGAGAGGAAAAAGTTCGTATCAGCAAGTCTGGAGTTGGAGTGCCGGCTTTTGCTGGTGCGCCAGCATCCGTGGCATTAGCAGCAGCTACGCCAGAAACCAAAACTTTGTCCGAACCTGCAGAGGATCTACCAATGGGCCATATAGTGAAATCGCCTATGGTGGGAACTTTCTACCGTACATCTGCTCCAGGCAGCAACCCATTTGTGGAGGTGGGACAAACGGTTAAGGTTGGCGATACTTTGTGTATTATTGAAGCGATGAAACTTCTTAACGAAATTGAATCGGACAAGGATGGCACTATCAAAGCAATTTTGATTGAGAATGGTCAGCCTGTGGAATATGGTGAGTCGTTATTCGTGATCGAATGATTATCACTTAATCATTTCTTTGGGAGTTACCGGGTTGAAGGGCGCTTCATATGCTCGTTATTCAAAATAGAGTCGACCTAGATAAATATGTTTGAAAAAATACTTATAGCCAATCGTGGCGAGATAGCTTTGCGAATTCAGCGCGCTTGCCGGGAGATGGGCATCAAAACTGTTGCAGTGCATTCTGAGGCAGATGCAAAAGCAAAATATGTAAAACTCGCCGATGAGTCTGTTTGCATCGGGCCCGCACCCTCAAATCAGAGTTATCTTAATATTCCTGCAATTATCAGCGCAGCAGAAGTAACAGATTCTGAAGCCATTCATCCTGGCTACGGATTTCTTGCAGAGAATGCGGATTTTGCTGAGCGGGTTGAAAGAAGTGGATTTGTCTTTATCGGCCCACGTCCTGAAACCATTCGACTAATGGGTGATAAGGTTAACGCTAAAAATGCTATGAAAAAAGCTGGCGTTCCTTGTGTTCCTGGTCCCGATGGAGCATTGCCAGAATCTCTTGAGGAGATTAAAGAAATTATGCGTGCCATTGGTTATCCAGTAATGATTAAAGCAGCTGGTGGCGGTGGTGGGCGTGGAATGAGGGTGGTTCACACTGAAGCGGCGCTATCGAATGCGGTCATCATGACTCGGATCGAAGCACAGGCGGCTTTTGGCAACCCCATGGTTTATGCAGAAAAATTTATGGAAAACCCACGGCACATCGAATTTCAGGTTTTAGCTGATGAGCACCGCAATGTTGTCCATTTAGGGGAAAGAGATTGTTCGGTGCAGCGACGTAATCAGAAAATCATTGAGGAGGCGCCGGCTCCTGGCCTTCCTCCAAAGATGCGCGATAAAATAGGTTCCCGTTGTGTCGATGCTTGTCGTCGCATTGGTTATCGTGGTGTAGGTACGTTCGAATTCTTGTTTGAGAATAAAGAATTTTATTTCATTGAAATGAACACGCGTCTGCAGGTAGAGCATACGATTACTGAAGCAGTTACCGGGATTGATTTGGTACAACAACAAATTCGTGTTGCAGCAGGAGAAAAACTTACCATTCGGCAAAAAGATATCGTGCATAAAGGGCATGCTATCGAGTGTCGAATTAATGCCGAAGATCCTTATAAGTTTATTCCATGCGCTGGCAAAATTACTCAGTATCATGCACCAGGCGGCCCCGGCATTCGTGTTGACTCCCATGTTTATCATAATTACACGGTACCGCCTCATTATGATTCTTTAATCGGCAAAGTTATCGCCTATGGCGATAATCGTGACCAGGCCATTGCTCGTATGCGAATTGCACTATCAGAAATGGTGGTTGAGGGGATTTTGACCAATATTCCATTACATCTTGATTTATTGTATGACGCGGCGTATTTGCGTGGTGGTTCAACCATTCATTATCTCGAGCAAATGCTTGCGCAACACAACAAGCAAGGGTAGAAATTGATCACTCTATGCAACATACTGTTTGGGCGCCTACAGGTACAAACAAAATAAACGCGATATAGAGCATATGTTAAGTAGGTATGGTTTAGCTAAACAGATTTCATCCATGCTTTAAATATGTATTGGACCGTGCTCACCATTGAGACTAGCGCCACTCATACCGAAGCATTGAGTGACGTATTAATAGAACTTGGGGCCTTGTCAGTAGACATTCACGATGCCACTACCGGAACCCCACACGAGCAGTTCTTATTTGAACAATTTGATGAATCCCCAAAAAAGATCTGGTCCAAGGTAGAAATATCGGCTCTGTTTGAAGAAGCTGTGGATGCATCCATAATCATGCAAACTGCGGCACAAAGCGTCCAGTTACCATCTTTGCCTACCTATCGTATAAAGAAAGTTGAAGATCAAGACTGGGTGCGTCTCACTCAGTCGCAATTTGGGCCCATTCAAATATCATCAAGGTTATGGATAGTCCCTAGTTGGCATCAAGCGCCTGACCCTACAGCCATTAATCTAATGCTTGACCCCGGACTAGCTTTTGGCACGGGTAGTCACCCAACTACCCAACTATGTCTTGCTTGGCTTGACGAAAAATTACAAGGTGGCGAAAATGTTCTCGATTATGGATGCGGATCCGGCATACTAGCTATTGCTGCACTAAAGTTGGGGGCGGAACATGTGGTAGGGATTGATATAGACCCTCGTGCGGTTGAAACAAGTCTCGCAAACGCTAAGCGTAATCAATGTGATCAAAAGAAAGCAGTATTTTATACAGCTAACCATATGTCTAAGGTAGACCAGACAACAGATGGGTGGGCGGATGTAGTTGTTGCTAATATACTTGCTAATCCCCTGATCATGCTTGCTCCCATACTGATGCGTGCTAGTCGAAATAATGGGCGCATCGTGCTTTCTGGCATACTCAGGGAACAAGTAAAAGAAGTAGAACGGGCCTACCAGCAATGGTTTAGGATGCGCCTTGCAGGAGAGCAGGAAGGCTGGGCGTTACTAATAGGAACAAGAAAGTAAGATTATTGGAAAACTAATACTATGGCGTTGGTAACTCGTTGCCCTAATTGTGCATCTGTCTTTAGAGTGACCCCACAGCATTTGCAGATGCAAGAGGGTAACGTACGTTGTGGGCATTGTTCCCAAATTTTCAATAGTTTTACTGATCTCGCCACAATACAGGAGTTAGGAACTGATAAATCCTTACAGGGCTCAAGTGAAATCGAGGGGACAAAAAAAGATATACAAAATGACACACCAAAGTCGACGGCCACAGAGAAGCCAGCTAAGAAAGAGTTAATTTCGGAAACATCAGATGTGGCAAATGCAGAGCAGGAAGCCTACACTTTCGATGCCAAGCAGTCACCTAGGCCCTCACGTTTATGGGGGCTTATTAGTATATTTCTTTTGGTTATTCTTTCGGGGCAGGTTATCTACCTATACCGCGCGGAACTTTCTGTGTTCGCGCCCGATATCAGGCCATATCTGGAACAATACTGCGAAATTTTAAATTGTAAGCTTCCGTTATCACAACAAGCGGAGTTTTTGAGCATTGAGTCATCAGACATGCAGATGGGAGCAACACAACAACCTGAGGCTACTCAGCTAACAGCAATTGTGCGTAATCAAGCTACTTCCTCTCAAGCATTACCCGCGCTTGAACTCACTCTCACCGATATCCAAAACCGAGCCCTTGCAAGCCGCATTTTTACCCCCGGCGAGTATCTTGAAGAAAACAGCCATCTTTCTAAGGTTATTGGGCCCAATAACGAAATTAGCATAACGTTAAAAATTGATAGTGGCGATTTAAATGCAGCTGGATACCGGTTGCTTTTGCTTTACCCTTAACCCCCTAGTACAATGCCTATTAATTACCGACACATATCTCGGGACGATATTGGCATTAAGCAATAAACTCATTAAT
Source organism: Nitrosomonadales bacterium (assembly GCA_004525885.1). Classification (GTDB taxonomy): domain Bacteria; phylum Pseudomonadota; class Gammaproteobacteria; order Burkholderiales; family Nitrosomonadaceae; genus BJGV01. The sequence continues at coordinate 4,016 of SPBV01000044.1, read as the reverse complement.
TATTAGTCAGTACTTAATAAATGGCCAGGTTAATAAAGAACCTGTCAAATAGAGTATCGGCCTTCTTAAAAGCATGACAACCAAAGCCTTAGTCGAAATCAAAGATTTAAATTTTTCCTACGACGAGCGCGCTATCCTTAAGGGTATAAATATGACCATGCCACGCGGCAAGGTTATTGCTATTATGGGGAGCAGTGGTTGCGGTAAGACTACATTGTTGCGTTTGATCGGGGGTGCGGTAACTCCGTCCTCTGGCCACGTCAAAGTTGACAGTCAAGTAGTGCATGAACTCAGCAGAAATGAGCTATTTTTGCTGCGTAGAAAAATGAGCATGCTGTTTCAATTTGGCGCATTATTCACAGATTTATCGGTATTTGACAACGTGGCATTCCAGATGAGGGAACATACTAATCTGCCGGAATCTGTGATTCGCGATCTGGTGCTTATGAAGCTACATTCAGTTGGTTTGCGCGGCGCGCATAATTTAATGCCAGCAGAGCTATCGGGTGGCATGGCTCGACGGATAGCTCTGGCTCGCTCGATTGCACTTGACCCGATGCTTATCATGTTCGACGAGCCATTTGCAGGACTCGATCCTATTTCTCTGAGTGTCATTGGGAATCTGATTCGGCGCCTGACAGAAGCATTGGGTATGACCTCAATTCTAGTGACGCACGATGTGCATGAGTCGTTGAAAATTGTAGACTATGTTTATTTTATTTCTGAGGGAGTAATAACTGCACATGGTACGCCAGCAGAGGTGAGGGAGTCTGCTTCGCCCTTCGTGCATCAGTTTGTGCATAGTGAGGTCAATGGCCCAGTTCCGTTTCATTATCCCGCAGAGACATATGCAACCGATTTGAATTTGGAGAGTAGCGTTGCCTAGACGTATTGTTATTGGCATCCAAGGTGTTGGTCATCGAGTGATAGACAGCGTTTGGCGACTAGGCTATGCGGCTCGTTTCTTTACGTTGACGCTATTGAAATCGGGCGCCAGCATACGGCGTTTTAGTCTGATCATCCGGGAGCTTTATTTCACCGGGGTGCTAACGATGGTCATAATCCTGGTGTCTGGACTGTTTGTTGGGATGGTGCTTGGATTACAAGGTTATGAAACATTGCAGAAATACGGCGCAGAAACGGCCGTGGGTACACTAGTAGCATTATCCTTGGTACGAGAGTTGGGGCCGGTTGTAGCCGCATTATTGTTTGCCAGTCGTGCGGGTTCTGCCATAACAGCAGAAATTGGATTAATGAAAGCTACTGAGCAGCTAGAGGCGATGGGGATGATGGCGGTGGATCCAGTTGCAAGGGTGGTTGCGCCACGGTTTTGGGCCGGAGTGATTTCGATGCCTCTCTTGGCGGCAATGTTTTCTACGATGGGCGTATTTGGCGGATACTTGGTTGCAGTAGTACTAATCGGTGTGGATGAGGGTTCATTTTGGTCACAAATGCAAAGTATGGTGGATTTTAGGTTTGATATAGTCAACGGCATTATTAAAACTTGTGTTTTTGGTGTAGCTATAACAGCAATTGCAGTTTTTGAGGGTTATGATGCGCAGCCAACAGCAGAGGGCGTATCCGGTGCAACTACTCGTACCGTGGTAACTTCAGCGCTTGTGATATTAGGGTTAGATTTTGTCTTGACCGCATTCATGTTTAGAGGAGTAGGCTGATGCAGCGAGCGACAATGGACTTATGGGTGGGCTTGTTTGTTATTGCAGGGGTTGGCGCATTATTAATACTAGCGCTAAAAGTAGGGAATTTGGGTACCTACAATGAGGCAAAAAGCTATACTTTAGTAGGGAATTTTGAAAATATTGGTGGCCTGAAAATTCGTGCGCCGGTGAAAAGTGCCGGTGTAGTAGTGGGACGTGTGACGGATATCCAATTTAGTATGAAGTCGTTTGATGCCGCTGTAACCATGAATATGGACAACCGTTATCAATTCCCCAAGGATACTTTTGCAAGTATTCTTACTTCAGGGCTTTTGGGCGAGCAATATGTTGGTTTAGCTGCAGGTGGCGATGAGGGCATGTTGAAGAGTGGCGACAAGATCATGAAAACAAATTCAGCTCTAGTACTAGAGGATATGATAGGAAGGTTCTTGTTTGATAAGGCATCAGAAAATAGTGATGGTGATGGCGAGGATGATAGTAGATTATAAATCTAGTTGCGTCGTTGATCCGTGCCTGAGCTGGGTCTTTTTGTAAAAGCGTAGTTAATTTTAGTGAGAAGGGTTTATGAAAACATATTTTGGGATAGCTGTACTGTTGTCTACATTTTTATTGGCACCCACCACGTGGGCGGATGAAACTAGTCCCGATACATTGGTGGATAATACCGCGCAAGAGGTTCTCTCAATTATCAAGCAGAATACGCAGAATAAGGCCGCGCTTCTTGATCTGGTTGAAACAAAGATATTGCCTCATTTTAATTTTACTCGCATGACCCAGCTTGCCATGGGCAAGAATTGGTCTAAGGCTACACCCCAGCAGCAGAGGGACTTGGAGAACAAGTTTCGTACTTTGCTGGTACGTACCTACTATAAAGCCTTGGCAGTGTATAGCGACCATACTATAAAGGTAACCCCGCTTAAAAATATAGCAGGAGAAACTGACGTTACGGTAAAAACTGAGGTGATCCAATCTCACGGACAACCTGTACCTATCAACTATAGTATGCAAAAAACTAGTAATGGTTGGAAGGTGTACGATGTAGTAGTGGCGGGGGTAAGCTTGGTCATTAATTACCGTGGTTCTTTCGGTTCCAAGATTCGCTCGGGCGGGGTCGAGGGATTGATTGAAGCGCTGGATAAGAAAAATCGTACCCTAGACGCGAAAGACAAAGAGGAAGAAGAAAAAAGTGCCGTTCTAGCTAGACAATTCAAGACAGCGTGAGATGGTTTTACGCGATGGAGATAAGCTGTGCGTTCAGGGACCGATAACCATAGGTAATGTCGTAGCAATCATTGAACAGGGTATCGATTTGTTTGATCAGACTGATTTGGTTATTGACCTGGCGCAAGTAACTGCAGTGGATTCGTCGGCTGTTAGTATGTTATTGGAATGGCAGCGGAAAGCACATGAACAGAATCAGAAACTGTATTTTTCTAATATGCCGAAAAATTTGAAAAACCTCGCTCAATTGTATGGTGTTACTGAATTGATTCCACTTGCATAACAATTAATATATGAGGGTGTGTATAACCATAGGGAAGTAAGCATTTCTATACGGCATATTTTCAGCTAGTTACAGCCTTCATATCTATCCACGCAATGAGATAAATGTACTTTTCGTGTAGCGGATGATGTACGCGGAATCTGCAATAAATATTTTTCCCAATTTATTTACCCAATGATCCCGGCGATTGAAGTCAAGCAAGTATACAAACGATTCGGTCTGGCGGATGCTCTGGCAGGTATCGATCTTGAAATTAATGTGGGTGATTTTTTTGCTTTGTTAGGCCCCAATGGCGCCGGCAAGACTACTTTAATTAATGTGCTTGCGGGGCTGACGCTAGCTAGTAGTGGTAGCGTCAGCATAATGGGGCACGATGTATTGACTAGCTATCGTAAAGCCCGTCGCATGCTTGGGGTGGTGCCACAAGAGTTAGTGTTTGACCCATTTTTCACAGTACGAGAAACCCTTTCCATTCAATCTGGGTATTATGGCCTAAAAAACAATGATTCCTGGATAGACGAAATCATCCATTATCTAGACCTTACGGATAAAGAAAATGCCAATATGCGCACGTTATCGGGAGGCATGAAGCGGCGTGTATTGGTGGCCCAAGCGTTGGTACACAAGCCACCAGTGATCGTACTAGATGAACCTACCGCTGGCGTAGATGTGGAATTGCGCCAGGCACTTTGGCGTTTTATTAAACAACTGAACCGCGATGGCCATACGATTGTGCTTACTACTCATTATCTAGATGAAGCAGAAGATTTATGTAGTCGTGTCGCCATACTAAAGCAAGGAAAAATCGTGGCCCTCGACAGCACTAGAAATCT